>CAYTJO010000097.1:333-5819 GCA_964438215.1 uncultured Rhodospirillaceae bacterium | reverse complement strand
AAGAAAATTTTTTCCTAACTTGCAATCAGTTAGTCTATATAGTGAGCATTTAGAAACTAAATTATGCTTTAAAATTGCAACATCAACATTACGTACTGTAGAAAAATCAGGAGGAATTGATAAATTTCTAATAAATTCTGATTTAAAAAACCTTTCTTCTTTGGCAAAAAAATATAAAAAGAATATAATGAAAAAGTTAGATACTAAGAAGACTAAAACATCTCAATAAGCTTTTTAGACATTACCTCTGCTAGTTCATCGACGTCAAGAATGGTTACAGCTTTAGCATAATATCTACTCACGTCATGTCCTATTCCTATAGCTGTTAGTTCTACATTGCTTTTTCTTTCTATAGTCTTTATTATTTCTTTCAAATGGAGGTCTAATAAATTCCCATCATTAGAAGATAATGTACTGTCATCTACTGGAGCTCCGTCAGAAATAACCATCAGAATTTTTCTTTTTTCTGGTCTACTTAAAATCCTTTTAAATGACCATTCTAAAGCTTCTCCGTCTATATTTTCTTTTAATAGTCCTTCTTTTAACATAATACAAAAATTTTGTTTGCTTCTTCTAATTGGTAGATCAGAATGCTTATATATGATGTGAAGTAATTCATTTAATCTTCCTGGTTTTAAGGGTTTATTATTTTTAATCCAGAAGTCTCTTGCTCTACCACCTTTCCAAGTTTTCGTGGTAAAACCCAGAACTTCTACTTTTACTCCACACCTTTCTAATGTTTTAGCTAAGATATCAGTAGATATTGCTGCAATAGTTATTGGCCTGCCTCTCATAGAACCAGAGTTGTCTATCAATAATGTTACTATTGTATCTTTAAAGGCTGCTTCTGCCTCTTTTTTGTAAGATAACGAATTTTCTGGAGAAACTACTACTCTAGCTAATTTTCCACTGTCTAAAATTCCTTCTTCCAAATCAAATTCCCACGATCTTTTTTGTTTTGCAAGAAGCTTTCTTTGTAGTTTGTTTGCCAAAATAGTTATAGTAGAGTCTAGCTTATCAGTTTGTTTGTCGAGTTGTTTTCTAAGCTTAATAATTTCAGGTATATTGCTAAGGTTTCCAGCATTTACAACGCTATCAAATTTAGAAGTATAAATTTTGTACTTAAAGTTTTCTCTAGATAGAGTTGATATCTCTGGTTGGTTAGCAAATTCTATTTTAGACTCACCTTCATTAGCCTCATTAAGATCTGAAACATCATTCTGGTTAATATGATTATTTTCATCTTTTTCCAATAAGTCATCTGAAAAAAACTGAGTATCTGCTATTTGATTTTCCTTTTCTTCTTTTTCAGTCTTGTCTAAAGAATCATCTTCATTATTATCATCTGATATTTCTTCTTGATTAGGATTTTTGTTTTCAATAAATATAGAGTCCAAAAACTCATTAATAAACTTACTAAACTGTTCTTGATCATTAAGAAAGTCAGAAATATTTTTTTTGTACTCTTTTAAAAATAAATTTGCTTTTTTAAAAATATTATCTAGTTTATTTTTGTATTTTCGAGAAAGCTTATCATTTAATAATAGATCCCTTAAAAGGAATTTTAATGTTTTTTCTTTTGAAAGTTTTTTGGAGTCTTTAGTTTCTTCATATATTTCTATTTCTAAAAATTCAGTTATATTTTTTTTTATTCCTGGCATTTTAGTTGATCCTAATACTTCGCATCTAAGGTTTTCTAATTCATCAAATATTTTTTTCTGACTTTCTGCAGTAGGACTAAGTTTTTTATGTAGCTGAGCATTATGGAATTTTTTTATTAATGATGCAGAGTCACTCATGCCTCTTACCATTTTGACTTTTGTAGTTTCAGTAGTATCAGTTATAGTGGGAAGTAATATATCGTGATTTTTTGTTTTGCCCGTTTCTCCAAAAAAAACATTTAGATTTTTTTTTTCTGCTATAGCTTTTACTGTACTTTCAATAGATTTTTTAAAATTCTCATTAGTTCTAACTTTTTTATACATTATTGAGATGTAGGACTTGTTTCTAAAAAATTAGTCCAACTTTGAGGTAGGTCTCTAGCAAAGCATCTTTGAAAATATTCACCAATTATACTTCTTTCGGCTTCATCACACTTATTTAAAAAAGTTAATCTAAATGCATAATCTAAGTCATCTAGTATCAAAGCATTTTCTGCCCAAGTAATAATTGTTCTTGGGGACATAACAGTTGAAATGTCGCCATTTTTAAATCCAACTCTAGTAAGATTGGCTAGCTTAATCATAAGAATTAAATTTTCCCTCTTAAACTTCTTTATGAATTCTTTTGATTTAGCAGAAATTATTTTAAGCTCCACATCCTCATTAAGATAGTTTAACGTTGCTACGATATTCCATCTATCCATCTGTCCTTGATTTACTTGCTGAGTCCCATGGTACATGCCTGTTGTATCACCTAGACCAATGGTGTTAGTAGTACAAAATAATCTAAAAGAAGGATGAGGGACTATTACTCTGTTTTGTTCTAGCAAAGTTAGCCTCCCATCTAATTCTAATACTCTTTGAATTACAAACATTACATCAGGTCTACCTGCATCATATTCATCAAAAACCAATGCAACACCATGTTGAAGAGCCCAAGGTATTATACCTTCTTTAAATTTTGTTACTTGTAATCCATTTTCTATAACAATAGAGTCTTTCCCTATTAAGTCTATTCTGCTAATGTGACTATCAAGATTAACTCTTATACATGGCCAATTTAGTCTAGCTGCTACTTGTTCTATATGAGTAGATTTTCCACTGCCATGATAGCCTTGTATCATAACTCTTCTATTATACTTGAAACCAGCAATAATTGCTTTAGTTGTATCTTCCTCAAAAAAATAATTTTCATCTTTATCTGGAACATATTCATCTTTTTCAGAAAAAGATGAAACTTCTATATCCCAGTTAATGTTAAAATTTTTTTTTACAGAAATATTTATATTTGGTATTTTAATTTTATCTTCAATTTTTTTTTTTATTAGATTAGTCATAAAATTTACTTATTAAGAAAATTTATTATAGATGAATACGCTTCATTAAGTTCTATAATTTTTTCACCAGATCCAGATTTATTTAAATCTGGGTGAAATTTTTTTACCATTTTTTTATATTGTTTTTTTAATTGATTAATGCTGTAAAATTTTTGAATATCTTAAATTTGCAAAGAAGCTTCAAACTTACTATCAATAGATTTATATTTACTAAAATTTGATTCACATTTTTTTTTGTTATAGTCAAATAAATTTAATTTATCTTCTATTTTAAACTTATTCACTTTCTTATTAGTCTTTCTGTGCCAGTAGGCATCATTTGCAACTTCATCATATATTTCATCTGAGGTTCTACCCTTAAAATAATCCCAAGCTTTATTATACTCTTTAATGTGTTTAAGACAAAAAAACCTAAAAACCCTTAACTTTTCTCTGGATGTAGGAGCCTTATACTCACCCTTTTCCTCACAATTATGCCACTCACAATATTTGGTGAGTTGCAATTTGTCAAATTCTTGATATGCAGTATCTAAATTTATATTTATATTTAAATTTATATTTTTATTTTTATACATACTATTATATTATGATTTTTTATATTATTAGCAAGTTTAGAAAATGTTATGAGCCAAAGATATATGAGGATTAAAATTGAACTAACCAAAAAGCTTTTTCCTACTAACTTAAAAATTAGGGACGATAGTGCTTTGCATGCAAGTCATGGAAATGTTGAAAAAAATGCTAAAGAAACACATTTTTATATAAAGGTAGTATCTTCAGTTTTCAATAATAAAAGTAAACTGGATATGCATAAGCTAGTTTATGAAATTTTAAATGAAGAGTTTTCTAAAGGATTGCATGCGCTTGAATTAGATCTAAGTAATACTGAATAAATGAAAAAAAATATTGATAAGATTGAAGATAGAGAGCAATTAGTTGCATGGTTTAAGAAAGGCTTTAAAGGTAAAAATGACTGGATGGTAGGGACAGAGCATGTAAAGTTTGCTTACACTTTTTCAAAAGAAAAAAAAAAATATATTCCATTATCTTATTTCGGTGAAAAGGGAATTAGTGTTTTCCTAACTGAACTTAGTAAGTATGGTTGGAAGCCTATCTATGAAGACGGAAATATAATAGCATTAAAAAAGAACTCGCAATCAATAACTTTAGAACCAGGAGGTCAAATAGAATTATCAGGAGCTCCACTAAAAGATTTACATAGTACCTGTAAAGAAACTAATGAGCATCTCAAGCTTGTAAAAGAAGTAGGACAGAAATTAGATATATTATTAGTTGGTTTAGGAGCGAGACCTAATGAATCCTTAGAAGAAGTTCCCTTAATGCCAAAGGCAAGATATAATATCATGAGGAATTATATGCCATCTAAAGGGTCCAGAGGTTTAGAGATGATGCATAGCACATGCACAGTTCAAGCAAACCTAGATTTTGAGTCTGAGCAGGATATGGTAAAAAAAACCAGTTTAGCAGTTAAACTGCAGCCTATAGTTACAGCTTTATTTGCTAATTCTCCTTTTTATAAGGGGGCTTATAATGGTTTTGAAAGTCTTAGAAAACATATATGGACAGATACAGACCCCGATAGATGTGGAATATTAAAAATTGCTTTAGAGGATGACTTTAGTTTTTCTAGTTATGTGGATTTTGCTTTATCTGTTCCTATGTACTTTATAGTTAGACAAAAAGAATATATAGATTGTTCAGGTAAATCATTTTGGGACTTTTTAAATGGTAGATTAGATATTATTCCAGGAGAACAGCCCACTTTTGAAGATTGGGAAAATCATCTTTCAACTATTTTTACTGAAGTTCGGTTAAAAAAAATTATAGAAGTTAGAGGAGCAGATGCTGGAAACTGGAGAAGAACCTGTGCCTTACCCGCATTCTGGGTAGGGTTGCTTTATGGAAAAAACTCTATAAAATCTGCAGAAAAACTTTGTGACAGTTGGACTATTAAAGAAATAGAAAAACTTTCTTTTGATGTTGCAATACAAGGTCTAGATGCAGAAATAAAAAAAGAAAAAGTTTTGAGTATAGCACATGAACTTTTAAAAATTGCTAGAAATAGCTTGGTTGAACGAGGGTTCTTAGACTCGCTAGGAAATAATGAAAGCGGATATTTAAGTGTTCTTGAGGAAATTTTACATAAAAAGGCCTCTCCAGCAAGAGAACTAATTTATAGTTTTGCCAATAAATATAATAATAGTATTGAAAAATTAGTGAAAGACATTGCTTATTAAATATTTAAAAAATAAATTAACCTGATGTTCCTCCCACAGTCAAATCTTTGATTTTTAAAGTTGGTTGCCCAACCCCAACAGGAACTCCTTGTCCATTTTTTCCACATGTTCCAATACCAGGATCCATTTTTAAATCATTGCCCACAAACTTCACTTTTTTTAATACTTCAAATCCAGATCCAATTTGAGTAGCTCCTGTAGCTGTAATAGTACCACCTATAGAAGCATTC
>CAYTJO010000097.1:0-323 GCA_964438215.1 uncultured Rhodospirillaceae bacterium | reverse complement strand
ACTTGCAGAAAATACAAACTTTCCATTAGTAATGTCTACTTGACCACCACCAAAGGTTTTTGCATAAATTCCTTTTCTTGTACTTTTTAATATTTCTTCAGGGTCATGCTTACCTTCTGCCATTATAGTATTGCTCATTCTGGGCATAGGCTGATGTTCGTATGATTGTCTTCTTCCATTTCCAGTCGGAGAAACATTCATCAATCTGGCATTTTGTCTGTCTTGCATTAAACCTACTAATTTACCATTCTCAATTAATGTGGTCTTTAAAGAAGGAGTCACTTCGACATCAATAGTATAAGATCCTCTATAATTATCAATTG
>CAYTJO010000096.1:5566-5844 GCA_964438215.1 uncultured Rhodospirillaceae bacterium | reverse complement strand
TCATAACTTTTCTAACTTTATCGATAGGCATTTCAAGATGTTGTCCTAATTCTTCTGGTGAAGGCTCTCTTCCAGTTTCATGTAAAATCTGTCTAGAAGTTCTAACTAATTTATTTATAGTCTCTATCATATGCACTGGAATTCTTATGGTTCTGGCTTGATCTGCTATGGACCTAGTAATAGCCTGCCTTATCCACCAAGTAGCATATGTAGAAAATTTATAACCCCTTCTGTATTCAAATTTATCAACAGCTTTCATAAGCCCTATATTTCCTTCT
>CAYTJO010000096.1:0-5526 GCA_964438215.1 uncultured Rhodospirillaceae bacterium | reverse complement strand
GATGACTAATCTAAGATTTGCTTCAATCATTTCTTGTTTAGCCCTATTACACTCTCTTTCTCCTCTTTGTATTCTATCTGCTATAACTTTAATTTCAGAAACTGGTATGCCCATATCTTCAGTTACAATATTGAAATCACTAATGTATTGTTTAACTTTATCTTTATCTTTAACTAAAAAATTTTTCCAATTTTTATCTTTGATGTAAGATACTTTTCTAAACCAGTTCTTTTCATTCTCTCTGCCAACTAAAGCTTCTTTGAAAATTTTAATATCTACATTTTTTTTTCTAGAAATTTTTAATAATTCTCTTTCAAGGTATAATAACCTTCTATTTTTTCCATATACGATATCTATTAAATACTCTATGGCATTATTATTGAGAATTACTCTATTAAAGATATCTATTAGTTCTTTAACAAGTTCAACTTCTTTCTTAAATACGTTAGCTTTTATAGCTTTTCCAGTTATAGCTTTTTCTTTTTTATAGTTATTAACTCTAGCAAAACTGTTGCTTATCTGTTTAACTCTTTTAAACTCTTTATCAATAGTAGGTCTAATAATTTCTTCAAGATGCGTTAGAGATAAAAAACCTTCATCTTGCTCATCTTGCTCATCCTTTTCATTTTCTTCTTCTGTAACCTTAGATTTTTCATTATCATTTGCCTGTTTATCTTTTGAAAGATTTTTTGAAACATCCTTTCCCTTAGTTTTATTTTTAGTTTCAATATTAGGCAGACTATCCACTGAAGAAAAATCTTGAAACTCAATATCTTTCCCTGAAGTAGCCATTAGAGCATTTTCTGCAGTTTTAACATTTGCTTTTCCTTCTGGGGTCTGGTTATAAGTGCTTTCACAATCTATTATTTCTCTCAGAAGCATCTCATTTTTTGCTATTTTTTTATGCCATTCTATTATTCGCTTTAAAGAAGAAGGACATCCAAAAATTCCCACCATCATTGCAGACCTGCTGGCTTCTATCCTTTTTGCTATTGCAATTTCACCCTCCCTTGATAGAAGTTCAACACCTCCCATTTCTCTAAGATACATTCTTACTGGGTCATCAGTTTTTCCTAAAATTTCCTCGTCACTAAGCTCTTCAGAGTCAGTATTACTGTTTTTTTTAGAATTCTTGTTAGTAGAACCCTTTTTTCTTCCTCTTTTCTTTTTTACTACTGGTTCCAAGGCAGCTTGCTCATCATCCATTAGTTTAATTCCTTCACTTTTAAAAGTTTCTAGAAGTTCTTCTAAAGGCTCACTTGGAATATTTTTTCCTTTTACAGTTTTTTCAATATAGGCCGGAGAAACATATCCTTTCCTTTTTCCTCTATTGTATATTCTTCTTATAGTTTTAGCTGTAAGCTCTTCTTGGTTGATATTAATTTTTTTTGAATTTACCATAAATATTTTATAGCTACTGATTTTTTTTTTACAAGGATTTATTTTTTTTTTGATACCATTTTTCTTGAATACTTATGATGTTTAGTAAAGTTTTTGTAGCATATTTTATATCACTATTTTCTTTAGTATACTCTTCTACTAGATCAAACCTTAAACAATCTTTAGTATGAAAGTGTTTCTTTATAATAGTTTCATATCCCTTAGCTATTAGTAATTTTTTAAGATCTTCAGATTTTAAAATATTTTCTGTAGATATTATGTCTATTATCTTATTTCTCAACTCTTCTAATTCAACATTACTTATATAAACTTTTGCTAAGATTTCATCATTCTGTTTTAATAATTGTAAGTTATTTATCATTGCTAATAATATTGATTTTTCTCTTCTAATAATAAAATTTTCAGTTTTTTTATTTTTTATTAAGTTTGTAAAATAGATATCCTTCTTGTTAGTATTTGAAATACTTCCAAATTTGTTTATCTGAGTTTTTGATATTTCATTAATTCTATTAACCACGAATGATCTATAAAGTTCTCTAATATCTCGATCATTTATACTCTTTATTTTTTTTAAAATTTTGTTTTTAAAATTTATTATTCTTTCTGGTGAATTCAAAGCCTCTTCGTTGCCATAAAATATAAATAATGCTTCTATTAAGCTTTGTTTATTATTTAAAAGACTTCCAAATGAGTAAGTCTGATTTTTACTATTTATAATATCATCTGGGTCTTTACCTTCTTTTAAAAAAATAAAATTTAAAGAGTTTTCTCCTTGTAATTCTGACATTACTAAATCTAAAGCCCTAGATGATGCATTCATGCCTGCCGTGTCACCGTCCATTAAAAGAGTTGGTTCATTTACAAATCTCCATACCAGTTTGAATTGCTCTATAGTCAAAGAAGTTCCTAAAGGAGCTACAGCTTTAAATCCTTGAGACTCCATAGCTATAACATCAGTATATCCTTCCACTATATAAACATTATCTGCCCTGCTTTTTATATTATTTAAGCAAGGAAGATTATATAAAACATTTCTTTTTTTGAAAAAACTATTTTCCCAACTATTTATATATTTCGGGTTTTCATCAGTTAAAGTTCTCCCTCCAAAAGCTATTATATTCTCAAATCTATCTTTTATAGGAAACATTATTCTATTAGTGAAAAGGTCATACTTTTTTTTATATTTATTTATTTTAAAAATATTATTTTCTATCAGATAATCTAAGCTTATTGATTTTTTAGATAAAAAGGCCTCTAAGTTATTACAGTTTTTTGACAAACCCAAAGTATACTTTTCTATTATCTCTAGTGATATTTTTTTTTTATTTAAAAAACTTATGTTATTATTAACTAAATGATGTTTTAGGTTGGAGTTGTAATAAAGTGCTATTTCATTCATTACTTTATAGTAATATTGGTTGTTCTTCATAGAGCTTAAAGTCGCATTAACAAAACTTTTATTTAATTCAACATTAGCATCCTTAGCCAGTTTTTCTAGTGCTTCTTTAAAGCTTATTTTGTACTTTTCCATCACATAAGAAAATAAATCTCCACTCTTACCACATCCATAACATACATAACTTTGTTTCTGTATATTAACTGTAAAAGAAGGAGTTTTTTCTTCGTGAAAAGGACATAGTGACTTATAGTTAGTACCAGATTTCAAAAGTTTTTGATATTTTCCTATTACATCAATAATATTTAATTTTTCTTTAATTAATTGAACAAAATCTAATCTTTGTCTCATTATTGCTAAATAATTAATTAACTGGAGTTTTCATTATTAGAGAGCTTATCCTTTACAATTTTACTAGCTTTTTGAAAGTCACATTTGTCTCCATATTGTTCTTTAAGAATTTTCATTACCTTACTCATATCTCTAATAGATTCAGATTTAGTATCACTAATTATCTTTACAATTAATCTAGCTAGCTCATTTACTGTTAGTTGTTTGGGTAAGTAAACACTTAATAAATCATTTTCAATCTTTTCTTTTTCTACTAGATCTGGTCTATTAGCGTCCTTAAAACTTTCCATAGCCATATTTCTTTGTTTTATCATTTTTTTTATAATATCCATAACTATGCTATCAGTAATCATCACCTCTTCTTCACTATTATTGTTTCTTAAAGATATTTCTTTATCTTTAACTGCTGCCAAAAGTAATCTCGTTAGTGAAACTTTTGTCTTATCTCCAGCTTTAAGAAACTTTGTTAAATCATCCTTTATTTTTGCCACTAACATAAAAATTATTAAATATAAAAGTCAGTAAAATTAAAATTATTAAATTTATAGAAAATTTTCGCATTTTTATTATTGCATTATAGTTCGTGTTAATGAATAGTCTATAAAATGTTTAAAAATATTAAAATTAATGATAATAAAGAAGCACTTCTTATTTTAGAAACTGGAGATATTTATTATGGAAAACCAATTGGAAAAATAGGTTTTAGTATTGGAGAACTATGTTTTAATACTGCTATGACTGGATATCAAGAAGCTATAAGTGATCCTTCATATGCATCTCAAATCTTGATGTTCACTTTTCCTCACATTGGTATAACAGGAACAAACAATAATGATTTGGAATCTGAAAAAATTCAACTTAACGGGGTAATATTTAAAAATGTTACAAAAGATTACTCAAACTGGAGAGCAACTGAAACTCTAGATCAATGGCTAACATCTAAAAAAGTGATCGGAATAACTGATTTAAATACTAGGAAATTAACTGTAAAGCTAAGAGAAAGAGGCGCTTTGAGAGCGGCAATTATTAGTAGCTCAAAAAAGAATATTACTTATACTGAAGTTATTAAAAAACTAAAGAATTGGAATGGTATAGTAAATAATGACTTAGCATTTAAAGTTTCTATTACAAAACCTTATACATACTCTAGTTCAAAAAGGAAAATAATACAAAATAACCTTAGAGTAATTGCAATAGATTACGGATGTAAAAAAAATATATTAGAATTGCTTAACTCAGTAGGATTTGAAGTAATTGTAGTTCCATGCAATTATAGCTTTGACAAGATTATGCAATACAAACCATTAGGAATATTTCTATCTAATGGTCCTGGAGATCCTTTTGCAACAGCTAGTTATGCTTTGAAAACTATTAAAAAACTGATAAATATTAAAATACCAATTTTTGGAATTTGTTTAGGTCACCAGCTTCTAGGATTAGCTTTGAATGCTAAAACCTTTAAAATGCATCATGGTCATCACGGAGTTAATCAACCAGTAAAAAGAATGTCTAACGGGAAAATAGAAATAACTAGCCAAAATCATGGTTTCAATATAGAAGAAAAAAGTTTACCTTCAAATTTAAATATTTCTCACTATTCTCTATTTGATGGAGTGATTCAAGGTATAGAGCATAAAAATCATCCTTTTTTTAGTGTTCAATATCACCCTGAAGCTTCACCTGGTCCTCACGACTCAAGATATCTCTTTGAAAAATTTAAAAAAACTATTTTAAAAAGTAACTTTTATGCCAAAAAGAAAAGACATTAAATCAGTTTTAGTTTTAGGTGCTGGACCTATTGTAATAGGTCAAGCTTGCGAATTCGATTATTCAGGATCTCAAGCTTGTAAAGTAGTAAAGGAAGAAGGGTATAAGGTAATATTAGTGAACTCTAACCCAGCAACAATTATGACGGACCCAGAGTTTGCTGATGCCACATATATTGAACCTTTAACAGTAGAAACCATTGAAAACATAATCAAAAAAGAAAAACCAAATGCTCTTTTACCTACAATGGGAGGGCAAACCTCCCTTAATTTAGCCATATCGTTAGTTAACAAAAAGGTTCTGAAAAAATATAATGTTGAACTAATAGGAGCAAGCATAGAATCTATTGTAAAAGCTGAAGATAGAGAAATGTTTTGTAAAGCAATGAAAAGAATTGGGCTTAATACACCAAAAAGTTTTCAGGTATCCTCTATAAAAAAAGGTTTAGAAACACTAAAAAAACTTGAACTTCCTGTTATAATCAGACCTTCATTTACACTTGGTGGTACAGGAGGAGGCATAGCATATAACATGGAAGAATTTGAGGAAATTTTATCTTCTGGTTTGGACGCTTCTCCTGAGAATACCGTGTTGGTAGAGGAATCAGTTTT
>CAYTJO010000095.1:5065-5870 GCA_964438215.1 uncultured Rhodospirillaceae bacterium | reverse complement strand
TGGTTTTGCTCTTACCAAATAAATAAGTCCAAGATTTTAAACCATAGTAAGACCAAGATATCATTGTTGAAAAAGCAAAAAGTATAGCAGATATAGCTAATATGTAAGGAAACCAAGAAATATCTTTAGCGAAAGCTTTTGAAGTAAGTTCTATTCCTCCATAATCTTCAGCGTTTAAGTGCATACCCGTTATAATTATAACTAATGCTGTCATAGTACAAATTATAACAGTATCTATAAATGGTTCTAGTAATGCGACATAGCCCTCTGTGATAGGATAGTTTGTTTTAACTGCAGAGTGAGCGATTGGAGCTGACCCTAAACCTGCTTCATTAGAAAATGCGGCCCTTTTAAAGCCTTGTATTAATACGCCAATTAATCCACCTGCAACACCTTCACCAGTAAAAGCTCCAACAAAAATTAGATTAAATGCTTCTCCAATCATTTCAAAGTTTAAGAAAATTATAACTAAAGCACATACAATATAAATAATGGCCATTAAAGGAACTAACTTTTCGGTAACTTTAGCAATACTTTTGATTCCACCAATAATAACCGTTCCTAAAATTACTGCTAATATTAAACCATATAACCATGCATTATCATGAAAAAATGATCCTTCTCCTCCTGTAATACTTACAAATTGTTGATAGGATTGGTTAGCTTGGAACATATTACCTCCTCCTAATGCTCCACCTATACAACAAATAGAAAACATAATTGCTAAAAATTTTCCTAATCTATAAAGACCTATTTCTTTTAACCCTTTAGATAAATAGTACATAGGACCTCCTGAAACTGATCC
>CAYTJO010000095.1:0-5055 GCA_964438215.1 uncultured Rhodospirillaceae bacterium | reverse complement strand
GCATTCACAAAATTTTAAGGACATTCCTAATATTCCAGCTAAAATCATCCAGAAAGTAGCCCCAGGACCTCCTAGACTGACTGCAATTGCTACACCAGCAATATTTCCTAAACCTACTGTAGCAGCAGTAGCTGTCCATAAAGCTTGTCTATGAGATACTTCTCCAGGCGCATTTTTCTCATCTCTTTTCGAAGTTAGGAAACTTAAAGCTATGCCAAAACCTCTGATGTTTATAAATCCAAAATACAAAGTACAAAACAAGGATGCTACTATCAACCATGCTAGTATTAATGGGAAACTAAATTCTCCCAGATTAACAGAATAAAAAACAATACTTGCTACTGTATTAGAAATTGGGGATAAGATTTCATTAACCTTCTCATCAACTGTAGCACTATTCAAAAAATATGTATGGAAGTAAGTTGCTAATAATAAAATTGGAGATAAAAGTTTTCTTTTCATGCTGCTATAATTCCTATATTAAGATTTTTCCAAACTTTTTTTAACGAGTCAACTAAGTTATTAACCATGTCTTCTGTATGCAAAGGTGTAGGAGTAATTCTAAGTCTTTCTGTTCCTCTAGGCACAGTAGGGTAGTTAATTGGTTGAACATATATTTTGTATTTTGATAATAGCAAATCAGAAGCTCTTTTGCAAAGAACTGGATCTCCAATTTTTACTGGCACTATATGACTAGGGTTTTCAATTATTGGAATATTTTCTTCAAATAATTTTTCTTTTAAAAACTCAACAATTTGCTTATGGGATTTTCTTTCTTGATTACTTGTTTTAAGATATTTAATTGATGCCAATCCTCCAGCTACTATACTTGGAGGCAAAGAGGTAGTAAAAATAAAAGCAGAGGAATAAGACCTAATTGTATCAACTAAATATTTACTTCCTGTAATATATCCACCCATAACTCCATAAGCTTTTGCTAAAGTACCCTCAATTATATCTATTTCATTATTAATATTTAACTCCTCAGATATTCCTCCTCCTTGATTACCATACATACCAACTGCATGAACTTCGTCTAAGTAAGTTAAAGCATTATTTTCTTTTGCTATATTGCTAATTTCTCTAATAGGAGCAATATCCCCATCCATAGAATAGACGGATTCGAAGGCTATAATTTTAGGAACATTTTTATCAAATTTTCTAATTTTATTATTTAAATCATCTAAGTTATTATGCTTGAATATTACTTTTGTAGAGCCACTAGCTCTAATTCCTTGAATCATTGAAGAATGATTTAGTTCATCTGAAAACACAATGCATCCCTTTAATGAAGAAGCTAAGGTTGATAAAGTTGCTTCATTAGAAATATAACCAGATGTAAAAAGCAAAGCCGAATCTTTTCCATGAAGTAAGGCTAGTTCTTTTTCCAACTCTACATGATAGTGAGTAGTACCGGATATATTTCTGGTACCTCCAGATCCTGCCCCACATTTTTCTAAAGCTTCCTTCATGGCATCTAAAACTTTTGGATTCTGACCCATACCCAAATAATCATTGCTGCACCAAACTGTGATGTCTTCAGGGATAGTTTTTCCTTGTTCGTACCATGAAGCATTTGGAAAATTTCTAGATTTTCTTAAAATATCTATAAAAACTCTGTATCTTCCTTCTTTTTTAATTCCTTGAATTATATTTTTAAAATAATTTTCGTAATTAAGCATTGTAGTATATTAATTTATTGAAAACCCTCCGTCTACTAAAATAGTAGCGCCAGTGATATAAGAGGCAAAATTAGATGCTAAAAATAAAACTACATTCGCCACTTCTTCAGGCTTGCCTAATCTATTAAGTGGGATTCTCTTAAAATAACTTTCATAATCAGTAATATCTTTTTTTAAAATATCACTAGTTTTTCCTTCTACCCAACCAGGAGCAATACAATTAACTCTAACATTATGATTAGCCCAGCATGCAGCCATTGACTTAGTAAGGGTCTCAATTCCTGACTTAGTGGAAGCGTATCCTGGAGCTGTAGAATTTGCTAACCTTGTATTAACAGATGTTAAGTTTACAATATTTCCTCTATTAATTGCTAATTTTGGCAACATAGTATGAGAGATTCTCATAGCTCCCATCAAGTTAACATTTACTACATCCGCAAAGTTTTCAATCCTAAATTCAATACCCCCTTTAACTAAAGCAGCACAATTAACAAGAATATCTAGACTGTTAATTTTTTTTTCTAAATTTTCTATTGATATTTCGTTAGTTAAATCCAAAGGCTCAATACTAATATTCTTGTTATTATTGTTTTTTTTAAATTCTTCTAAGCTTCTTTTTGTTTTACATGTAACTATTACTTTTCCTCCCAAATCAGAAAATAGAATAGCAGTTTGATATCCTATTCCCTTGCTGCCCCCAACAATTAATATATTTTTATTGCTAAAATCAAATTCAAGTTTCTTCATTTGAAATCCTTATTGACCAAATTTTCCAGTGATCCATTCATAAAAAAGTTTTTTAAATTATTACAGGCTAACTCCATCATTTTCATTCTTGCATTTCTGGTAGCACTGCCAGCATGTGGCATTAAAACTACATTGTTAAATGCTAGTATTTTTTTTTCTACCTTTGGTTCATTTTCAAAAACATCTAGTGCAGCTCCTGCTATTATATTTTTTTGCAAAGCCTCAACTAAATCAATTTCTTTAATAATTTTCCCTCTGGCGACGTTAATTATGTAAGAGTCTTTTCTCATTTTTTTGAACTGTTTTTTTGAAAATAAATATTTACTGCTTTTAGTTAAAGGAAGAAGCAAAACAACAAATTTGCAGCTAGATATAAGTTCTTCAAAATTCAAGAATTTAACTTTATACTTTTTTTCAATATTATTGCTTAACTTATTTCTGTTATTATAAAAAACTTCTAACCCAAAAGATGCTGCCCTTATTGCTACCTCTTTTCCTATATTTCCTAAACCTATGATCCCTAATCTTTCTGACTGTAAACTGTCACCCCAAAAAAAATCCCAAGAGTTTCCTTTCCACTTTCGCTCTTTTACAAACTTATTTCCTAAACAAATTTTCCTTACAACAGCAAGAATCAAACCAATAGTTAGGTCTGCAACTGCGCCATTCATGAGATTTGGTGTGTTAAAAACTGCAACACCATTCTCAGTTGCAGCCTCTATATTAATGTTATCATATCCTACTCCAACATTAGATATAGCACGCAAACACTCTTTATTAGTTTTAATATAATTTTTATTAATTATATTGCCTTGAGAAATAATTCCATTAAAACCCTTTGCTCTCTTAAAAAATTCATCTTCATTTAAAATTATATATTTAGAAGAATGAGTTTTTAGAAAAAAGTTTTCTCTAAGTATCTCTAATTCTTTTTTAGGAAGGCTACAATGTGCAAAAATTTTATTCAATTGCTATAAAAAACATATTATTTTTTCCAGCTTACGACAATCTGAGACTGCTCTCCTAAACCATCTATTCCTAGCTTCATCACGTCACCTTTTTTCAAATATCTAGGAGGCTTCATTCCCATTCCCACTCCAGGAGGAGTTCCCGTAGCTATTATGTCTCCGGGCAAAAGTGTCATAAAATGACTGACATAAGAAACTAATTGTTTAATATTAAAAACCATAGTTTTTGTATTGCCATTTTGCATTTTTTTTCCATTAAGTTCCAACCATATAGATAAATTTTGCGGTCTAGAAATCTCGTCTTTTGTTACTAAACAAGGGCCAACGGGACAAAAAGTATCACAGCCTTTTCCTCTAGTCCATTGTCCAGCAGCTGCATCTAATTGGTATGCTCTCTCAGAAACATCATTTACAATAGTATAACCTGCAACATATTGCATTGCTTTAGTTTCACTCACTGATTTTGCTTTATCACCAATAACTATTCCTAATTCTACCTCCCAATCAGAGCGTTTGCTTTCTACAATTTTTCCTGCACCTTTTGACTTTAATAAAACACCTTTTGGTAACATGACATCATCATATGGTCCAGTTAAAGAAGAAGTTGGTTTTAAAAAAATTATTGGCTCTTTTGGGAGTGCAGCACCCACCTCCTTCGCATGATCTACATAATTTAAACCAATGCAAACTATTTTTCCAATATTTGATACAGGTACACCTATTCTGGGTTTTCCTTTAACTACGTTAAGTTTTTTTAAGTTTACTCTCTGTATTAATTTCAAAGAACTAGAGCATATAGTCTTTCCATCAATATCTTTTACTTTAGTTGAAAGATCTCTTAAGGATCCTTCTGCATCAATTATTCCAGGCTTTTCTCTGCCCTCTTTTCCAAATCTGACTAATTTCATAAAACACTCCAGTGTTTGATAATTCAATAAAAAGGTTTATATTACTTCAATAATTACAAAATAACAAATATCTTTAATATTCTTGATGGATTTAAAAACAAAAATTATAAAAAACACTGTAGAAAATATTTTATTTACAGCAGACCTTTTAAAAAAAAACAGAATAGTTGGTATACCTACAGAAACAGTTTATGGATTAGCAGGTAGAGCTGATAATGATAAAGTTGTTAAAAAAATATATAAAATCAAAAGTAGACCCTATTATAATCCTCTAATATTACATTACAAAAGTAATACTGATGCACTAGATGATATTTTTTCTGATGAAAGAGCAATAGAGTTAGGAAAAAACTTTTGGCCTGGAGCTCTCACTATAGTTTCAAAAATTAAAAATAAATCTATCAGCAAATTAGTAACTGCTAATTTGGAAACCTTAGCTGTTAGAGTCCCATCAAATAAAACTGTTAGGAATCTATTAATGCATTTAGACTTTCCTATCGCTGCTCCTAGTGCTAATAGATATGGAAAAATAAGTCCTACATCTGCTAAAGATGTTTTAGATGAATTAAACAATAAAATACCAATCATTTTAGATGGAGGATCTTCAGTTGTAGGTATCGAATCTACTGTAATAGATTTATCAGATATCCAAACTAAAATACTCAGGCATGGGTTTATTTCTAAGGTAGAAATTGAAAAAGTTTTAAATTGTAAATTGGATAACAATAAAAAAAATAAAAAAACTTTTAA
>CAYTJO010000094.1:0-5902 GCA_964438215.1 uncultured Rhodospirillaceae bacterium | reverse complement strand
AATATTTTATCTTCTAATATTCTTTTCTTCTTTTCAAAAAAATTACTATCTATTAAATAACTTGATTTTTTTTTATTTGCAAAATCAAATTCATATAGGGAGATGTGTTTCACAGGCAGTTCTCTAGAAAAATAAAGTTGTTTTTCAAAATTTTCTCTATTAGATTTTGGTATGCCAAATATTAGATCTATACCAATGTTATCAAAATAATCTGAAGATTTTAGAATTGAATTTACAGCATAATTTTTCGTATATTTTCTTCCTAATAACTTCAATTCATCATTAGAAAATGATTGAATACCAATACAAATTCTATTGACTCCTAAATTTCTATATTCTTTTAATTTTTTTTTATTTATGTCTTCAGGATTTACTTCTAAGCTAAATTCTAATTTACTGCTCAATTTATAATTTTTGAAAATATATTCTATTAGATTTTGTAACAGGACTTTTTTTATAACAGAAGGGCTTCCTCCTCCTATATATAATGAAATTATAGTTTTATTTAACGTATACTTTTCTAAAATTTTTAGATCCCTGATATAACACTTAATAATTTCTTGGTAATTCAAATCTCTGCATATTTTAAACTTATAGAAATCACAATAATAACAAATGTTTTTACACCACGGCCAGTGTATATAAATACAGATATTATTTTCCAAAAATAAACTCTATCAGTTTATTTATAGCCATTCTCCTATGACTAATTCTATTTTTTTCGTGAATATTTAGTTCGGCTAAAGTTTTTCTGTTCCCATTAGGAATAAATATAGGGTCATAGCCAAAACCAAAATCTCCCCTAGGAGGAAATGCAAGTTTTCCTTCCAATATTCCTTTAAATAATTGCGTTCTAGATGGAGGATATACAAAAGCTAGATAACAACTAAAAAAAGCATGCTGCCCATCCATAATTTGACCTTTTTGTTGGATTTTACTTTTAATAATTTTAAATACTTTTGAGTAATCTATTTTTTCTGCCCATCTAGCAGAATTAACACCTGGCTGATTTGACAAAATCTTTATGTTCAGCCCACTATCATCGGCTAAGCAAGGAAGCTTCCAATTAGAAACTTCACCAGCATATTGGGCTTTTATAATGGCATTTTCTTCAAAGCTTTTTCCTGTTTCTCTTGGAGAGTTTTTAGTAAATTCAGATAAAGGTATAAAAGTAATATTATAGCATTTAAATATTTTATTAAACTCAACTACTTTATTTTTGTTTTGTGTTGCTAATAAAATCTTAATTTTTTTACTCCGTTACGGTAGCTAGTTGCATTTTATATATATTAGAGCACGAGTTTTTAGATATTTTGAACATTTCTGAAAATTGTGAATTATTTATAGCTTCTTTTTCTCCTGTACATTGGATTTCAATAATTTTACCTTCACTATTAAAAACAAAATTAGCATCAGCATCTGCATTAGAATCTTCTGAAAAATCAAGGTCTAAAAAAACCTTTTCTGAAATTATACCGCAAGATATAGCTGAAACTCCAAGTTTCATAGGATCATTTTTGATTAAACTATTTTTTAATAATTTATTAATAGCTATTCTTGTTGCAACCCAAGCGCCATTTATAGATGCAGTTCTAGTTCCACCATCTGCAGAAATTACATCACAATCAATTTTTAACAACCTTTCTCCTAACAATTCTAATTTGACAACATTTCTAATGCTTCTTCCGATCAGCCTTTGAATTTCCTGAGTTCTTCCTGATAGCCGTCCTTTTACTGATTCTCTATCTGTTCTAGTATGAGTTGCTGTTGGAAGCATTGAGTATTCTGCAGTAATCCATCCCCTTCCTTTTCCTTTTAACCACCTTGGAACTGATTCTTCTAAAGTAACACAGCATATAACTTTGGTGTTTCCCTGTTCTATTAAACAGGAGGCTAAAGAGTGTTGCATAAAGTCTTTTGATATTTTAATTGGTCTTAAATCAAGATTTTTTCTATTTGTTCTCATATAAAATATTTCTTTTGTAATGAAAATTAGAATATTATATTAAAAATTATAATATGAATAGTAATTTAGAAAATATAAGTGATGTTGGTGATAGAGCTAGAATAATTTTAAGCGAAATTGTGGACTCTTATTTGAATACAGGGACTCCTGTTTCATCTAAAGTAATATCAGAAAACCTCCATTCTATGTTATCGCCATCAACAGTAAGACTTATTATGTCTAACTTAGAGGAAAGAGGTTTTCTATATTCACCTCATACCTCATCAGGAAGAATCCCGACAGACAAAGGACTAAAGTTTTTTGTGGATGGTATTTTAGAAATAGGGGATTTAACTTCTGAGGAAAGAGACAGCATACAAGCCAAATGTTCTGTTGCAGGCAAAACTATAATGGAGGTATTAGATCATTCCTCTAAAGAATTATCAGGCTTATCAAATTGTACATCTTTAGTTTTTGCGCCTAATAATATAGATAGGCCATTAAAGCATATTGAATTTGTATCAATGGACAACCATCGTGCATTAGTAATAACAATTGATATTAATGGTTTAGTAGAAAATAGGTTAGTAGAGTTGCCTAGGGGCTTTACTAGCTCTTCGCTTATAGAAGCGTCAAACTACATAAATTCTAAAACTTATGGAAAAACTTTATCTGAAGTCAAAAATATAATTAATGAAGAACTTAAATTAAAAAATTCTGAAGTAGAAAATCTTTCAGAGCAATTGGTTTCAGCTGGTATTGCTGTAAGAAGCGTAGATAAGGAAAACTCTCATTTCTTAATAAATAGAAGAGATTTATTTTATGGGAAAATGCAACAAAAAGAGGATATTAAGAGATTAGATATTTTATTAAGTGAGATTCAAGATAAAAAAAACTTTGTAAATATTTTGCAGTACACCTTGAAGGGTATGGGAGTTCATGTATTTATAGGATCTAATACGAAGGTCTTTAATTTAGCAGGTTGTTCTATGATAATTGCTCCTCTAAAACGTTCAGGAAAAGCTATTAAACCTAACACTTTAGGAGCTATAGGAGTGATAGGCCCATCTAGACTAAATTATGCTAGAATAATTCCTATGGTGGACTTTACAGCTAAAATTTTAAATAAATTTTTGGGTTGATCTTGTAGTTAAATTATTAAACCCTATCTATAATTAAAAGGATAAATTATGAACGAAGAAAAAAAAAAGAATGACTTAAGCAATAATACTAAAGGTATTCAACAGGGTGAAAATATTAATACTGAATTAGAAAATCAGGAAGATAATAATAAAATAGAAGCTAGAGATGATGAGGCCAAAGAGGAGAGCACAGATGAAAACAAAGAAGAAAAAGAACTGGAAGTATTAGAGAAAGAGCTTCAAGAGACAAAAGACAAACTTCTTAGAGTGTTAGCAGAAAATGAAAATATTAGAAAACAATCAGAAAAAAATAGAATTGATATAATAAAATATGGAGTACAACCCCTAGCTAGAGAGTTAGTAAATGTATTAGATAACTTTGAGAGAGCGATAAATAGCATAAACGATGCTGATGAAAAGAAAACTTTAGAAGGGTTTGAGTTAATTCAAAAAGATATTATACAGATTTTAGAGAAGTTTCATGTAAAAAAAATAGATGCTTTAGGAAAAACTTTTGATGCAAATTTGCATCAGGCAATGTTCGAAAAACCAACTAAAGATTTTGAGTTAGGACTTGTCTGTGAAATCGTTCAAGATGGATATACATTCCATGATAGATTGTTAAGACCTGCAATGGTTGGAATTGCTAGAAAAAAGGAAAAAAAAGAAAATGAAAATAAGATAGAAGAAGACAAAAATATTGAAAATCCACAACAAAATGAATTTGACTAATAAAAGTAAAACTATAGAGCTGCTAGAGAAAACAGTTGCTATATTTCTTCCAAAAGAATCTCATATAACTCCAAAAGGTTTAAACACTTTAGAGATAACTTTTTCAGGAGAAAAATATCCTGCTCTTGGAGTTAATATAGAATGTTTTGAAAACCCTAAACTTAATAGCACAGATGAAATCAAAAATTTTCTGTGTGATAATTTAAAAATAAATAATAGTGTAATAAGAAAAGAAGATCTTTTTAAATTTAATTATGAAGTAAAAATAGAAAATGAAAAATTAGTTATATGGAAAGTTCTTCACTATTTGAAACCTAGGTCTTTTCGTTTGTTAAGGTTTTCTTTAACTTGGCCTGATAATAAAGATACAGAAAAAGTTGTAAGTCCTATTTTGAAAAAAATTCCCAAAATTATTGAAAACGTTAAATTTAACTTCTCAAGAACTCTATATGATGATTTAGCCAGTTTGGAATACAGATTGATCAATGCCAAGTACAAAAATCAAAATCTCTGGAATATTTTTAAACTTAAACTACCTATAAAGTGGTTTGTAGAATATTCAAATGATACTAACTTTGCGAAGATTTATATGGATTCAAAAAAGAACTTTAACTTTCTTGTTGAAAAGTTTGATATTGGTTTAAGCAATTCGTTGAAAAATAAAGATAAGGCAGTTGAAAAACTCATACAAGAAATTACTAAGAAAGTTAGTATATCTGAAGCTAAACTTAAGAAGTCTGAAAATAATAATTATTTATTTTATTTTATAGCGTCGGAAAAAGAATCAAAGGATAGCAACAAAGTAATACAAAATAAAATTTGGTACAGAATCAAAGTTTTAGAAAATAAAATAGTAATTATAAGTGCTGTTTTTGAGCTATCAAGCAAAATTGAGCTAGAAAACAAGATTTATCTCGAAAAACTAGATCAAATTATTGGAACATCAGAGATTTTAGTTTAGCTCTTGTAATTTACACTATAAAAACCCATATGTAATAAATTGATAATAAAGGAGCTAAATTATGAGTAAAGTTATAGGTATAGATCTTGGTACTACAAATTCATGTGTAGCAGTAATGGAAGGATCTAATGCACAAGTAATCGAAAATAGTGAAGGTACTAGAACTACACCTTCGATGGTAGCATTTACAAGTGAAGGGGAAACTTTGATTGGGCAGCCAGCTATAAGACAAGCTGTTACAAAGCCTACTATCACTTTATTTGCTATCATGCGATTAATAGGTAGAACTTTTAAAGATGAAAAAGTTCAGAAAGAAATTAAAACGCAACCTTATAACATAGTTAAAGCCGATAATAATGATGCATGGGTTGAGGTAAATGGGAAAAAATATGCTCCTAGTCAAGTGTCAGCATATGTTTTGCAAAAAATGAAGGAAACAGCTGAGAAACATATAGGGGCAAAAGTTGATAAGGCTGTAATTACGGTGCCCGCTTACTTTAATGATGCTCAAAGACAAGCCACTAAAGACGCAGGAAAAATAGCTGGTTTAGAAGTTTTAAGAATTATTAATGAACCAACAGCAGCAGCACTAGCTTATGGGTTAGATAAGAATAAGTCAGGAACAATTGTTGTATACGATCTTGGAGGAGGAACTTTTGATGTTTCTATATTAGAAATAGGAGATGGAGTTTTTGAGGTAAAAGCCACTAATGGAGATACGTTTTTAGGAGGGGAAGATTTTGATACAAGAATAGTAGAATTTTTAGCGGATAGTTTTAAAAAAGAAAATGGTATCGATTTAAAAAATGATAAATTAGCCCTACAAAGACTTAAGGAGGCAGCAGAAAAAGCAAAAATTGAGCTTTCTAGTTCCAGCACTACTGATATAAACTTACCCTTTATTACAGCTGATGCTTCTGGTCCTAAGCATCTTACTTTAAAGATGACTAGAGCTGATTTGGAGAAACTAGTAGATGATTTAGTCAAAAGAACTATTGAGCCGTGTAAAGCTGCTTTAAAAGATGCCGGAATGAGTTCTAATGATATAGATGAAGTAGTTTTAGTAGGTGGTATGACCAGAATGCCTAAAATTATTCAAACAGTAAAAGAGTTTTTTGGAAA
>CAYTJO010000093.1:0-5907 GCA_964438215.1 uncultured Rhodospirillaceae bacterium | reverse complement strand
AGCTAATTCATACATGTATGTAAAAAAATGGCACCCATCTAAAAGTGGCAAAGGAAATAAATTAATCAAAACTAAGTTTATAGATATCAATGCAATTAAAGACATAAAAGACACTAGATCCTGACTTGCTATATCATTAGATACCTTTGCAATTAATATTGGCCCTCCAACTTCACAATGATCTCTTTTACCAAATATAATTTCAGAAAAAGCAATTAATGTTTTTACACTAATTAATACAAAGTTTTTCATAGATTCTATTGTTGCCTCAAAAAAGTTTAATCTTTTTCTTTCTCTAGAAAACTGAATTCCAATAACTCCTTTTTCCTCAGCATCTTTTGTAATAACTAGTTCAGGAATTATATCCAAATTATAATATTTATTATTACGCAAGACTAAAAAATTTAATTTATTTTTAGGACTTTTTTCAATTATACTAATAACTTCTTTAACATCAAAAACCTTTATATTATTAATTTCTAATATTTGATCTTTGGGTTTTAACCCAGATTTGAAAGCAGGTGAACTATCTATAACTTTCCTTACTAATGGATTTAGAATTGGTTCAATACCTAAATAGTTTACTTCTCTTTCACTACCAATAAAGGTATTGATTATTTTCTTTTCTGGATAAACATTAAGATCATAAAGTGTATTATTTCTTTTTATTTTGAAATTAATTACTTTATATAACTTATCATCTAAAATACTAGAAATATCTTCAAAAGAGTTAACCTTTATATTATTTACAGATAAAATTTTGTCATATTTTAAAATACCAGCAATTTCTGATGGGCTAGTCTTACTAATATGCCCTACAACAGGTTGAGTATAATTTTTCCCAAAAGATATAAAAATAGCAATAAAAAGGAAAATACCTAGCACAAAATTAGCGAAAGGGCCTGCTAAAACAATACTAGCTTTTTGCAGTGCTGTTTTGTTCATAAAAAGCTCAATGTCTATTTTATCATTATTTTTTAATTTTTCAGGATACATTTCTCCTGCAAATTTAACATACCCTCCCAATGGTATAAGACAAATCTGCCAAATTGTTTTACTAGAATCTTTAAATTTTAATATCGGCGGACCAAATCCAATAGAAAACTTATCTACTTTTACTTTATTTAGTCTAGCAACATAAAAATGACCAAACTCATGAATAAATACTATAATTGTAAATACTATTAAAAACCAAAATATATATTCTAAATAAAAGAATATTTGAGCTAGAATTTCCATATTAAGATGTTAAATTATTTATAAAACTATAACTTATTTTACTAGCTTCTTCATGAATATCAAATACATCATTGATATTACATGGATCTATATTACTAAAACTTAATAATGTATTTCTAATAACTTTTATTATATCTAAAAACCCTATTCTTTTTCTTAGAAATTGTTCAACAGCAATCTCATTCGAAGCATTTAATGCTATAAGTCTACAATGATTTATTTTTTTATTATACAAATACTTAAACAGTCCTAATGAAGGAAAGTCTTTTTCCTTTACATCGAAGAAATCTAACTTTTTAATTTGCTTTAAATTTATACAGTTTATATTTAATTTTACTCTTTCAGGCCAATTTAAAGCATAGTTAATAGGAATTTTCATATCAGGTTTACTAATCAACATTAAGGAATTTCCATCAATAAAGTTAACTACACCATGAACAATTGAGCTAGGATGAACTACTATATCAATTTTATCAAAATCTAAAGAAAATAGAATTGCCGCTTCAATTTTCTCTAAAACTTTATTTATCATAGTAGCTGAGTCTATAGAAATTTTTTTTCCCATTTTCCAGTTAGGATGTTTTAATGCCTGTTTAACAGATATTTTACAAAAATCTAACTTTTTATTCCAAAAAGGTCCTCCTGAAGCAGTAAGAATAATATTTTTAATAGATGCTATATTATTATTTTGAATGATTTGAAATAAAGCGTTATGCTCAGAGTCTAAAGGTAGAATATTGGTTTTAAGTTTTTTAGCTTTACTCATAAAAATTTTTCCTGCGCAAACTAATGCTTCTTTATTTGCTAAAGCGAGATTTTTGGTGTTACCAATACTATTGTAAGCAGACTTCAGTCCTGCTATACCAACAATTGAAGCTATAGTATAATCAGTTTTTAAACTTGCTATACTAATAAGTTCATCTTCACCACTTAAACACTTTATTTTGCTACCACTTAATTCGCTTTTTAATGAGTTATAGTAGCGTTTATCTTTAATCACGGCATATTTTGATTTTAATTTTTTGGCATAAAAAGCTAACTTTTTATAGTTTTTATTAGCAGATAAAACCATAACTCTATATTGTGAAGAATTATTTAAAATTATTTTAGAAGCATTCCTTCCAACAGATCCAGTTACTCCAAATATTGATACTTTTTTCAAAAAAATCTCCTAAATGAATGAAAGTAGCCAAAAATATAGGATAGCAAATAAAAACCCGTCTAGTCTATCTAAAAGTCCTCCATGGCCAGGAATTAACCCTGATGCATCTTTCTTTTTATTAATTCTTTTTAATTTACTTTCAAACAAATCTCCTCCCGTACTAAAAACTCCACCTAAAAGTCCTAGTATAAAATACTTCATAAAATTACTATGCTCTATACCGTATGAATAAAATATACTAAATATACCAGAAAAAAAAATTCCAGAAATAAAACCTGACCATGTTTTATTGGGGCTAATACTAGGTATTAGTTTAGGGCCTTTTAATAATTTACCAAAAATATATCCTGATGTATCCACAGTCCAGACTACTATAAAAATCCAATAAATAATTAACTTACCATCTATATAGCTATTCAAATATATTAATGCTCCTAGTGGAACATAAAAATATAAATAAGGAATCAATACAAAGAAAATTTTTTTTTTTTCTAAGTACATTGAAAAAAAGATTCCTATAAGTATTGAATAAAAAAAATAGTTATAAAAACTAAAGTAAACAAAAAAAAGGGATGCCAAACCAAATAAAATATTAACCAGAAATTTTAAATTTAACGTTTTAGCATTAAATAGTCTATAATATTCAAATAACAAAACTATACTCGCTAAAGATACGGCTGAAAAAAAATAATATTTTCCTATGTAATTTAAATACAAGGCAGATATAACAAGCACAATAGCTGAAATTCCTCTTGTAATTAAATCTTTCTTATTGAGATAGTTACTGTCCTCCAAACCTTCTCTCTCTATTCTTATAGTCTGAAAAAGCTTCGAAAAAGTCTTTCTCTGTAAAATCAGGCCAAGATTTTTTAAAAAAAATTAATTCTGCATATGCAGATTGCCATAATAAAAAATTGCTTAATCTTCTGTCACCACCAGTTCTTATGATTAAGTCTGGGTCAGGAATACCCTTAGTATATAAATTATCTTCAATTTCCCTTTCATTAACTTGATTAACATCAATCGTCTTATTTAATAATTTTTTACAAATTTTTTGTACTGCTTTTGTAATTTCTTGCCTGGCACCATAATTTATAGCCATGATTAGATTTATTTTAAATTTTTTTGAATTATATGAACTAGCTTTTTTAATTTTTAATTTAATATCTTCATCAAACTGATCTAAATCTCCAAGTACAGTCAATTTAACTCCAGAGTTGGATAATGTATGTATCTCTGTATTTAAAAAAAATCTTAATAAATTCATTAAATCTTCAATTTCTTCAGGATCTCTCTTCCAGTTTTCAGAAGAAAAAGCATACAAAGTAAGAAAAGATATTTTTTTCTCTATTGCCGCCTTTATAATGATTTTTGCGGTTTCTATACCTTTTTTATGGCCTTCAATAGCATCTAAACCTTTAGATTTGGCCCATCTTCTATTACCATCCATAATAATACCTAGATGTTTTAGGGTATTTTTATTTAGTGAATGCTTTAAAAACATATAACTCTATATTTTCATTATATCATCTTCTTTTTTGTTTGAAATATCAGTTATACTTAATACATATTTATCTGTTAGCTGCTGAATTTTATCTTGCAAAGATTTAACTTCATCTTCTGGTATATTTTCTTCACTGCTTGATTTTTTTAGAAGGTTCATAGCTTCTTGTCTGACATTTCTCAAAGAGATTTTAGCTTCTTCCGCCAATGATCTAATATTTTTTGCTAATTCACCTCTTCTTTCAGTTGTTAATTCTGGTAAATTGATTCTTATAACCTGTCCTTCAGTTAAAGGATTAAGATCCAAAGAAGAATTAAGTATAGCTTTCTCTATAAGAGCAATCATATTATTATCCCAAACATTAATTTTAATAGTTCTTGCTTCAGGAACACTTACTGTAGAAAGGTCTTTTAACTTCATATTCTGTCCATAGGCATCTACAAGCAAATTATCTACAAGTCCTGTAGAAGCTCTTCCCGTTCGTATGCCCTGATAATTTGTGCTTAAATTATCTAACGTATTAACCATTTTTTTTTCAACATTATTTAAATCAAACAAACTCATTTTTCCTCCGAAATTAAAGTGTAAGAACCTTTTCCTGACGTAGCGTTTAAAAAAGAATTTTTGTCTAATATAGAGAAAACTACCATTGGAATAAAATTATCTCTTGCCATTGAAATAGCAGAAGAATCCATAACCTTTAAATTATCAGAAAGCACCTTTTTATATGTTATATCTTCATATTTAATAGAATTAGGATTTAGTTTTGGATCAGAATCATATACTCCATCTACATTAGTACCTTTAAATATAATATCACAATTCATTTCTGCTGCTCTCAATGTAGCTGCAGTATCTGTAGAGAAGTATGGATTACCTGTTCCTGCTGCAAATATTATGACTCTTCCTTTTTCTAAATGTCTTATAGCTCTTCTTTTTATAAATGGTTCACATATGGTTTGCATAGGAATTGCTGATAAAACTCTAGTTGGAACGTTGTTTTTCTCAATAGCATTTTGTAATGCTAAAGCATTTATTACTGTTGCCAGCATTCCCATACCATCAGCTGTAACTCTATCTATTCCCTGAGATGCTCCAGAAATTCCTCTAAATATATTACCTCCGCCAACCACAATACATATCTGCTTCTTATTTTTATAAACATTACAAATATCTTCAGCAATAGATAATAATTTTTCTGGATCTAATCCATATTTTTGTTTTCCTACTAAATTTTCTCCTGAAAGTTTTAGCATTATTCTATTCATCGAAGCTATGTTTATGGAAGGTTGTTCAGTTTCCATAGAAGAAAACCATTTTATTCGTTATCTACTAATTGAGAAGCTACTTCTTCTTTAAAATCCTTAATATCTGTTTCAATCCCTTCTCCTAAAACAAATAATCTATAATCTACTACCTCAAAGTTACAATTAAATTCTTGATTAAACTCTGATATAACCTCTGATACATTTTTTTTTGGATCTAAAATCCAGTTCTGATTTAATAAAGTTATATCTGAAATAAATTTCTTTAATTTACCATCTACTATTTTATCAATTATCTCCTTCGGTTTTCCAGAATTTAAAAGTTGTTCTGATAAAATATCTCTTTCTTTGTTTAGTAGTTCATTATCTAAATTATTTTCATTCAACGCTAAAGGCTTGGATGCAGAGATCTGCATTGCTATTTTTTTTAATAAGTCAGCTATATTTGCATGGTCAGTATTAAAACTTCCCATTACTAAACAAGCTATTTTTCCTAAATTATCTGTCACTTTATTATGTATATAAAATCCAAATTTAGATTTTTCAGTTTTCAAACTAAGGTAGGTCAATCTTCTAATAACTATATTTTCTCCTATCTTAGCAATAATATTATTAAGAGCATCTTGCACATTATAATCTTCATTAAACTTTGATAGAAAAAACTCTTCTAGTGAATATTCTTTTTTAATGGATAATTGCAATAAATGCTCTATAAAATCTTGAAAGTCTTTATTTTT
>CAYTJO010000092.1:0-5940 GCA_964438215.1 uncultured Rhodospirillaceae bacterium | reverse complement strand
CTGCTGGACAAGGCTGTTGCAAAATAGCTAGGGATCGCGTTGCTTCGGAGCGCTATGGCTTCTTTGAGGATCTTTTGGACTTTGTAGACATACTTGGTCACCGTATCTTGACCTAAAGGCGTGTTGTAATGGGCTTTTTAATATTGGCCACTCCCTTCCAGGTCACCGGCCTCTGGAAAAGGTTCTAATTTGCGATACACAGAGACTAGTTCGCATTCGTTTGACAGCACCCTCTAACCGAATAAAGACCATGCAAAATTCAATTTAGTTTACTTATCCAACAGCAAGAACGCGTTCGCTCCAGATGCTGCGAACATCCATTTCATAATCGGCAAAATCAATCGGAGGCCGTGCAAAGTGCCATGTCAGACCGCCCGGCATGGCACCGCGCATCACGAGTTCATCGTTTAGGAAATGGTGTATGTCATAAACCGTATAGAGGTGGGTGGCGGTAACATCAGCCCAAGAAAAACCTAAGGCACTGAGACGGCGTTCCATTTCACCTAATACCCAACGCCCTTTTTCCCGTAGAGCATCCGGTGATTGATCGCCATAACAGACAACATGATCACGGTAATTATTTTTTCCCTCGGGCATTTCAGCACTGCCAGAAATCATACAGCTTTTATTTTGGTGTGCTGTAGGAACGGTGTAACAGAAAGCGTAAATGCCCGGCTCCTCAGGTTTATTGGATTCAGGACAAACATTTGAGCGAGCAACCGGATTATTGCCCTTATGCAAAATGCCCCATTTTTCCAAGGTCCCAACATATTCCTTATTGAAGTTCTCAAAACCTTCTTCGGTAAAAGCATCCGGTGAGCGAAGTTCGCAAGCGCAAAATGCATTGAGCGGCCGATCAATACTTTTGAGATGAGCTTTGATCGCCGCAAATCCGTCTTTGAGCACCAAAGGATTCTTAAAACGCACACGTTCAATTTCACAACCAGGTAGTGCCGCCACCCCACCTGAATATTGGAACACGCCTTTGATATATTTGAACCCACCAGATTTCTGAGAAATAACTTCGGACATAGAATAGCAACTCCTGATTAGCTTTTTAATTAGTTAATGGAATGGCACCCGCTAAAATATGCGTTGATGCAAATTTATAATGTGACACATAATTTAAACGATCCCCATATAGGCTTCTTGAACCAAGGGGTTTGCCGCCACTTCATCGGCACTGCCAGAAACAATAATTTTACCGCGATCAACAACAAAAGCTTGGTCGGCAAACTCCAACGCATTCATGACATCTTGCTCGACCAGTAAAATAGCCACACCTGATTGATTGATGCTATGCAGTGCCTCAAACAATAAATCCACGGCACGCGGTGCCAAGCCCAAAGACAACTCATCGATCATCAAAAAGCGTGGACGGCCCATAACACCGCGCCCAATTGCACACATTTGCTGTTCGCCTCCCGACAATGTGCCCGCATCTTGACGCCGTCGCTCGGCCAAAATCGGAAACATCTGATAAACATGCTCGAGGTCTTCTTGAATGGCTGATTTATCTTTGCGCAGATAAGCGCCCATCAAAAGATTATCCCGCACGCTCATTGCTGAGAAAAGACGGCGCCCTTCGGGTACGTGAACAATACCAGCAGAAAGGACATCCTCCGGTGTCGCATCATTCAAGCTAACGCCATCAAACGTAATGCTACCGCCGGTCATTTTAACGATGCCGGAAATGGTTCTGAGCAAGGTTGATTTACCGACACCGTTGGAGCCAATAATGCACACGGTTTCACCCGCTGAAATTCCAACGTCAATGCCCCACAGCACTTGAATTTCGCCATAACCAGCGGTAAGAGCCTTGATTTCCAATCGTGCAATATTTTCACTCATGTCATTTGACCATTTTTTTCCTTGGCCATTTTTTCAGCAAACCGGCGACCAAGATAGGCTTCAATGACGGCTTGATCTTCAACCACATCCTCCGGCCTGCCATTGGCGATCAGTTTGCCGTGATGAAGCACTACAATTCGGGATGACATTGACATCACAACCTTCATCAAATGTTCAATGAGGATCAAGGTGATGCCGCGATCAGAGATTGCCTGAATCAGTTTCAGCGCACCGTCAATTTCCGTCGAGTTCAAACCGGAATTAACTTCATCGAGCATCAATAGGCGCGGCTTCATCGCCAGGCTTTTGGCGAGTTCAAGACGTTTACGTCCAGCCAGCGGCAATGCTGTTGCGGATTTTTCAGCTTCATCGGCAAGACCAACAAATTCGAGATGTTCCATTGCCTGCTCCCGGGACTGGCGAATATTTTTGGCACCAGCGGCAAATAACGCTCCGGCGGAAACATTCTCGAGAACGGTCATATTGGGAAAGGGCTGCACAACCTGAAAGGTTCGCGAGCAGCCAATATTGGCCACCTCATGCGGTTTCATCTTGGTGATGCGCTGACCATCAAGTTCAATTTCCCCACTATTGGCGGGGTACACACCGGTGATTATATTAATCAGCGTTGTCTTCCCTGCCCCGTTGGGACCGATGAGTCCAACGATCTCACCCGATTCAATTTCAAGGTTTACATCATCAACGGCCCTAAGACCGCCAAACTGACGGGATACTTGGTCTAGTTTTAATAGAGCGACTATTTTTGCCTCCCGCTAAAGAACTGGCGATAATCAAAAAACAGGGCACCTTTTGGCAAGAAAAGTACCAGCACCACGATCAGCAAACCGAGGGCCGCCGAATGGATGGTGAGAAAATTACGCCAGACGATTTCTTCCAACGCAAGAAAAGCTACGGCACCGATGATAGGGCCAAAGACGGTTCCCATACCGCCGAGTAAAACCATGACAACCGGTTTTATGGTGAGAAAAATATCAAACACATCAGGTGGCTCGATATAATTTACCCACGACGCGTAAATCGCACCCGCCATGCCAACAAACACAGATGAAAGACTAAAGGCGATTGTCTTATATTTAGTAGAATCGACACCCAGCATATCTGCCGCCGCTTCATTTTGCTGAATACAACGAAGCCCAAATCCTAGCTTCGAGTGATATACCCATGACGCCGTCGCCAAAGTAAGCAGCGCCACAACAAACATAGAATAATAAAACAGCATGCCGCTGGCTTCGACCGAGAGTTTTAAGATAGGAATATTCATCCCCATGCCGCCGCCGGTGATTTGATCATTCGTATTTACGACCTCGCGTAACACTTCGACCACTACCAGGCTGGCAATTGCAAAATAGTGCCCGCGCAAATGCAGAATGGCGCGACCCATAATGGCCGCAAAAATGAGGGCGATGAGCCCTGCAGCAATCCATGCGGCACCGAAGAAAATGCCATTGGCTTGGAGGATGGCACCGACATATGCGCCAATTCCGAAAAATGCGGCGGTTGCAAACGACGGGTACCCCGCCATACCGCCAATAAAATTCCATGACAAAGCGAGGACCGAATACATCATCATGACCGTCGCCAGACGAACGACATAATTATTGCCGAAATATGGCAGCGCCAGCAGACCTACGATGGCAACGAATATTGCAATTTTTTTCATTCGTAACCTTTCCGGCCCATAATACCAGTCGGCCGAAATATCAGCAGAGCGATCAAAATAACGAAGGCAAGGGTCGTCGCATGTTCAGGTCCGAAGAAAAGCGCGCCATAACTCTCAATAACGCCAAGAGCGATACCGCCAATCATCGCGCCCGGCACGCTGCCAAGCCCACCGAGAATACATATGACGAAGGCTTTACCGAGAAATAACCCACTGTTAATGGGGGAAATTGGATAGACGATGCTGTAGATACTGCCGGCCGCTCCAGCCATCAGCGCACCGAGCGCAAATGTAACAGCGTTAATGCGATTGACGCGCACGCCCATCAAGGTGGCAGCTTCCCGGTCCATACGAACCGCAACAATCGCGCGCCCGATATTGGAATCACGCAGCAATCGATAGAGGCCAAAGGTAAGCAACGCAGCTAAGCCAACACCGGCCACCCGGTTAAGCGGCAAAATCAGACCCCACAGATCATAACTTCCGAGTGAATCTGTCAGAATTAATTTGCGATAATCCGCCGTAAAGGCGATCAGCATGGCGTTATTAAGCAAGAGGTCGAGACCAAAGGTTAACGTCAATGTCATTAAAACCGGTGCCGCGATGACGCGATTGATAATGCCTGCTTGAATGACATAGCCCAGACAAAACAGAACCGAGCCAGAAATAATGACAGATGCGAACGGGTGAATACCGAAATACAAATGGGCAAAATAAGCGATGTATGAGCCGAGAACGATAAAGGTCCCGTGGAGAATATTAATAACGTTCAAAACGCCCCAAACCAGCGAAAAACCAACAGCGATCAAAGCATAGAGACCGCCAAGCAACAGTCCATTGACCAAAATTTGAAGATACAGCATTGGGTTCCCTGAAAAAAATGGCGGCACCACGAAATCGCAGCGCCGCCCGGGTAAGTCTTCCTATTTAATACCGCACTTCTTATTTAATACCGAACTTCAGGTCAATTTGTTTGATCACATCAGGATAAACGACCAGAGGCTTGCCACCCCGAATTTGGAAAACCGGTGGTTTCAAAGACGAAATCTGACCATTGGCACCAAATTTAATCGGACCAAAGAACGTTTCAGTATCCATCGCTGCCAGAGCATCACGAACTTTTTTGTGGTCCAATGTACCAGCGGCCTCAATAGCCAACTGAAAAATTGTACCGGCAGCCGTCGCGGAAGCTTCAGCATAATCAGGCACTAAGTTGTACTTAGCTTTGAACAATTTATTGAAGTTTTCGGTTTTCCCCATAATACCTTTGCCGTTGTAACGAACAGCCGGGTGCCACCAGGCGGCACTGGTAATGTTTTCTGCCAGTTTACCTGTGCCATCAATAAATTCTTTATAGGCCGGACCCGCAACCATGGTAAGCACGGGAACTTTAACGCCAAGTTCTGACAATTGATTGCGAATCAAGGTCAAGTCATTGAGATAGCCTGTGGCAAAAATCCAGTCAGGCTTGGCAGCCTTCATTTGGACCAGAGCTGAGCTGTGATCCATGGTGCCAATGGTATATTTTTCAAAAAACACCAATTTCAAATTACGCTTGGCCGCTGATTTTTTCATGACATTGGCAATTGCCAAGGGAAAGAAATCATTTCGCGCCAAAATGGCCACGGTCTTGGTTGCCGGACGTTTGGCAATCACCAGATCGGTTAATGGCTGGGTAAGCGAGATGTTCGGCGTAAATGTGCCAAACAAATATTTATAGCCTTGGTTATACACAGCTTCGGATGACGCGGTTGAAGCAATTGTTGGTATGCCATATTTTTCAGATACGCCACTGGCTGCTTTGGTTGCACCAGAACCAAATGGTGAAAATAGAAAATTCACTTTATCATCAGTGATGAGTTTTTCAGCCGTTTGAACAGCGCGAGGGGTGTTGGACTGATAATCTTGATAAATTATTTTAATTTTATAACGATCGCTGCCCACTTTAATGCCGCCTTTGGCATTAGCAGTTTCCATCCAAAGGTTTAACCCTCGTTGGACCTTAATTCCTTCTGGGGCGAGGCCGCCGGTCAATGGTAGTGGCGCGCCAAATTTAATAATTTTCTCGGCGGCCTGAACGCTAGAACCATTTCCCATGGTAAGGAGGCTGCTGATTGCTGTTGAAATCGCCAGCGCAAATAACACTTTTTTTTGCATAATTTTATCCTCTGTAAACGTGAAAGGAACCTTTACATTTACGATACGGAACGGTCATTGTTACGTCAATATCAATATCAATGACATAGCGCAGTATGAAATTATGGTAGGATAAATGAGAATTTAATTTTTATTTTTACGCTACCGGCCCGTTTTAACATCGCCCTGTTCGAAGATATGTTCAATTGCATTTAAACTTCCATGATGGATCACGCTGCTTCGGTGCGCTGCGCTTGCGGGGTTTCTTTGGC
>CAYTJO010000091.1:0-5958 GCA_964438215.1 uncultured Rhodospirillaceae bacterium | reverse complement strand
GACTTGAGTCTATATCTAAACCCGGAGAGATATGTGTTTCTGAAAAAGTTTATCTAGAAAATAAAAACAAAGTTGATATCAAGTTTAAATTTATGGGAACAAAAAAACTTAAAAATATTAGCGAAAAAATAAATATTTATATATCTGCTTTATCGGAAGTTGAAAATGATTCACTTAAACAAAACTTGAATCTAAGAAAGATTTTATTAAGTTTTTTAATCATACTACTTATTATAATTGCAGCCTTTTTCATATATAAATTTTATTTCTCTGAAAAAATTAATTATAGTCAAGGTGCAAAAAGTGTCATAGAAACTCTTAATTCTTCAGAAGCCTTGCAGTCTTCTAAATCTCAGGATAATGATAAAGCTATGAAAATATCAATAATGGACTTTCAAAACCAAGCTGGAAGTTTTAATAAAAAAAGTTTAGATGCTCTTATGGAAAGCATAAAATCTAGTCTTTCTGAAAAGGATATAATATCGGTAGTTAAGTCTCCTGAAGGGTCTGAAAATTTAAATCCTCCTGAAGTAATGTTAATAGCAACTGAAGCAAATTCATCTTTTGTTATAAACGGAATAGTATTTTCCGAAAAAAATGAAAACTATCTTAGTATAAAGATTTATGAAGCTAAAAGAGGTTCAATGATAGTTAGTAAAAAAATTAACCTAAGTTTAGAAGATAATTTTAATGAAGTTGTAAAATTTTTATCTTTATTCAAAAAAGATTTAATCAATTAACAAAAAGGAAAGTCTATGGCGGAGAGAGAGGGATTCGAACCCTCGATACGATTGCTCGCATACACGCGTTCCAGGCGTGCGCCTTCAACCACTCGGCCACCTCTCCTTTCAAACTAAAATAGAATAATATATAATTTTTATATGCCTGTAAAAATAAAATTTCAAATTTATTTAATATTTTTATCTTTTTTTTTAATATTATTTAAATTTTTTTTTAATGATTTATCCATTGGAAAAATATGGTTTTTCTTAGATGGAAATAGTTTAGTAGGAATGCAATCCTATGCAGAAGAAATATTAAAATCCCACAAAATAGGTATTTATTTTTATGATATGATTATTTTCTTATTAAATTTAAATTTACTCCTTATATTAGGAATAGTTTTTATCTTAATATCTTTTTTATCTTTTATTTTGAATTATTAAGTTCTTAATTCTGCATTAACTTCCTTTTTTACGATTAAAATAATATCATTCATTATTTCATTTATTTCTTTTGAATTGAAAACTTTATTTTCTTGCAAAATTTCTACTTCCACACCTACAGAAACTCCTTGTTCTTTATTTTCTGAATAATATATATCAAAAATTAAAACCTCCCCAATTTTACTATTGCTAATTTTAATCGCTTTGATTAGGTCTTCAACTTTTGCTTCCTTAGGCAAAACAAAAGCAAAATCCTTTTTAAGTTTAAGAAAAGGAGATAAATTGAAATTTTTAGACCTATGTTTATCTAAATAATTCTTTAATAATAAATCAATAGAAAAACAACCTAGAACCGTTTGCTGTTTTATCAGAAATTTTTTCATAAGTTTAGGATGTAGTTCTCCAAAGCTTCCCAAAATTTCATTTTTAAAAATAATGTCAGCAGACTTTCCAGGGTGATAATTATGATTATTACTTCTACTGAAGTTAATTGATAATGATGTAAAAATTTCTCTTAAAGTTTGCACAATTATTGTTTTGATATCAAAAAAATCAAAATTTCTCCTTTTAGAGTGCCAGCTTTTTTCTAGATGGTATCCACTTAAAACTATTCCAACTTCTTTCTCCTGACTATTATAGTCTACTCCTTTAAATATATCTCCTATTTCAAATATTGAAAAAGAGTCAACTCCTTTGGCGTAATTTTTTGAAACAGTGTCTAGTAAGTTAGGATATAATGAATTTCTCATAACACTTAATTCATTAGATATTGGATTTATAATTCTAAGTTCATCGTTGTAATCTGCGAGCGGAATTATCTTTTGTGGAGATATAAAAGTAAATGATTTAATTTCATTTAATCCTAAGCTAGCTAATTTTACCTTTACATCTATCTCTGCATTTGAAGATAATGGAATACAATCTTTAGATATATTGATATCACTTAGAATATTCTCATAAGGGATTTTTTCATATCCGTCTAATCTAACAATTTCTTCTACAATATCATTTGCATGGAAAATATCGTGTCTCCAAGAAGGAGCTGTTATCAAAAACTTAGAGTTTTCTCTTCTAATTGCAAATCCTAATCTCTCTAAATAATTAATTTGTAATTTGGGGATCAAATCATAGCCTGTAATACTTTTAAAAATATTAGTTTCATAATTTATACTTGAATTTATTTCTAATACATCCCCCGAGATCACTTCTGAACTAAAAGATCCTCTACAAAAACTTAGGATCATTTCAGTTGCTACTTCTAGCCCTTCTTTTAATCCATTTTTATCTAAACCTCTTTCAAACCTATATCTTGCATCAGTTATAATATTATGCCTTCTTCCTGTATCTGCAATTAAAGTGGGGTCAAAGTAAGCAACTTCTAAAAATACTTTTTTTGTATTAGCATCTACACAACTATTGGAACTTCCCATTATGCCAGCAAGACTAACCACTTTAACATCGTCTGCAATTACTAGATCTTTTTCTGTTAAAGTATAAGTTTTATTATCAAGACCAAAAAGTTTCTCATTATTTTTTGCCCTTCTAACTTTAAGGTTTCCCTCAATTTTTTCTAGGTCAAATACATGAAGAGGACGTCCTAAATCAAACAAAATATAGTTTGTAATATCTACCAGTGCAGAATTAGGGTTAATGCCAATCTGTATAAGTCTATTTCTTATGTGGAATGGGCTTGCAGAGTTTATTTCAATCCTAAACTCTCTTCCCATAATTAAAGGGCAATCTTGCTTTTTAAGTAAAGCAGAAAGATCCCATTTTATAATACTTTTAAAATTACTTTTTTTATTTATATTTTTTTTTGATTTTAAATTTTTAGATAGTTTTGCAGCTAACTCTCTAGCTATTCCTTTAACAGATGCACAATCTCCTCTATTAGGAGTAAGGCCTACTTCATAAATAAAGTCCTTTTTTATATAGCTTCCGTAGTGTTCTCCTATCTTATGTGTCTTATCTAAATCAATTATACCTTCATAATTTTCTGAAATACAAAGTTCTTCTTCTGAACATAGCATTCCATCTCCTTCAATACCTCTTATATTTTTTTTTTCTAATTTAAACTTTTTACCTGGGATATATGTTCCGTTAGGAGCAAAAACTGTTTTCATATTCTCATATAAGTTTTTTGCGCCACACACTACAGTATAATTTTTTTTTCCTGAATAAACTTCGCAAACACTTAATCTATCTGCATTGGGATGCTTGTTAATTTTTTTTACTTCACACACAATCATCTCCATTAAGCTAGGGTTGGCTGGCTCTAAACTTTCTACCTCTAGTCCCATATTAGTTAAAAGGCTTGATACTTGAGAAGGGCTGTTATCAAAATCTACATGATCTTTTAACCACGAAAGAGTGAATTTCATTTTAGCCCCCTAATTATATTAGGAAAACCTCTAGGACTAAAGCTGAAATGTTTTAGCCATCTTAAATCATTATCATAAAACATTCTTAGATCATTTATTCCATATTTTAACATTGCAAATCTTTCAACTCCTAATCCAAAGGCAAACCCTTTGTATTTTTTACTATCGATTCCACAATTTTCTAAAACTTTGGTGTTTACCATTCCACATCCCAGAACTTCTAACCAATCTTTATTTTTTCCAATTTCTAGAGAATCATCTTTTTTTGAGAACCCTATATCAACCTCAGCTGATGGCTCTGTAAAAGGAAAATAAGATGGCCTGAATCTAATTGGTATGTTTTCAATTTGAAAAAAGCTCTTTAATAACTCTATAATTGTACTTTTTAGATGTGCCATGGTAGAAACTTCATCAACAACTAAACCTTCTACTTGATTGAACATTGGAGAATGCGTAGAGTCATCATCGCATCTGTAAGTAGCTCCTGGTGCTATAATTTTAATTGGTAGTTTTTTTTTTGACATTACCCTTATTTGCACAGGCGATGTATGAGTTCTTAAAAGTTTGCTCTTTTTATTTATATAAAAAGTATCATGATCTTGTCTCGCAGGATGGTTTTCTGAAATATTTAAAGCTGTAAAATTATTATAATCATCTTCTATGTGTGGTCCTTCCCTAACTTCAAAACCCATACTTCCCAGTATGCTTATTAGTTCATCTAAAGTTTTACTAATCGGATGAATTCCACCTTGTTTGAAAGGTCTTTCAGGCAAGGAAATATCAATTTTTTCATTAATTAGCTTAGAATTAAGCATTTTATCTTCAATTTCCTGTTTTTTTAAAAAAAACAGTTGATCAATTTCTCTTTTAATAATATTTAAAGATTTGCCAGCGTTTATTTTTTCATCTTTTGGTAATGCCTGAAGAGATTTTAATAATGATGTTAGCTTTCCATTTTTTCCAATATAAAGAACTCTTAACTCTTCCAATTTTTTTAAAGGTAATTCGATACTAAGTTCTTTAAAAACTGAAGATTTTAATTCTTCGCCTTTTTTAATAAGCTCCTTTATTTAAACACTCCGAAATATTAAAAATTAATTTTTTATTTTTTCAATAATAGCTTTAAACGCACTAGGATCTTCGAAAGCAATACTAGCTAAAACTTTTCTATCTATTTGAAGGTTTTTTTTATTAAGTTTGGCTATAAATTCAGAATATTTCATACCTAGCTCTCTACAAGCCGCATTTATTCTAATAATCCAAAGTTTTCTATATTCCCTTTTCTTATTTTTTCTATCTCTGTAAGCATATTGCATATTTTTTTCAACTCTCTGCATAGCTGCTCTGAAGGTATTTTTTTGTCTACCTCTTGAACCCTTTGCTGCAGAAATAACTTTTTTATGTCTTGCATGCTTTGTAACACCTCTTTTAACTCTGGCCATTTGTAATTACCTATAGGTTATGTTCTCAAAAAGTTTCTTTTAACAATTCTCTCATCTGACTTTGTTAGAATAGCAGTTCCTCTGGCATTTCTAATAAATTTATTAGTTCTTTTTATCATACCGTGTCTTTTCCCTGCTTGGTTCATTTTAACCTTGCCAGAACCAGTAAAAGAGAATCTTTTTTTAGCACCACTTTTATTTTTAATTTTAGGCATAACTATTTTTAAATTTAAAAATACTTAATATATTTGTATTTACTGCTCTAATCAAGTTTTATTTGTAAAAAGTAATATTATTTCTTTTCTTCAGGAGTTAATATCATTACTGCTTGCCTTCCCTCCAGCTTAGGTTCTAGTTCCACCTTAGAAATATCTTTTGTTTCTTCTTTTACTCTTTCTAATACTTTTATTCCTATCTCTCTATGAGCCATTTCCCTGCCCCTATATCTTAAGGAAATTTTAACTTTATCTCCTGCCCCTAAAAATTTTTTAATACTTTTAATTTTTATATTAAAATCATTTAAATCAATATTTGGTCTAAACTTTAATTCTTTTATATCAATAACCTTTTGCTTTTTTCTTGCCTTAGCTGCTTTTTTTTGTGCTTCAAATTTAAATTTCCCGTGATCTAATATTTTGCATACCGGCGGCTTAGCTTTTGGAGAGACTTCAACTAGATCAAGACCTATATCTTCTGCCATGGCTAAAGCCTTTTGAAGTTTTACAACTCCAACCATTTTTCCATTATTATCAATAAGCCTTACAGGATCTATAAAAATTTCTTTATTTATGCGCGGGCCTGCGCTACTTGGAGAATTATTTCTTACTATAACAATACCTTTCTTTTAAATAAAATTTACTTATAACTAAAATTAATTAAGAATACTATCTTTTTTTTAATCTAATAATTTAATTACATCATTCGGCAAGATATCATTAATTTTATTTTTTTGAATAATATAAACATTTT
>CAYTJO010000090.1:336-5961 GCA_964438215.1 uncultured Rhodospirillaceae bacterium | reverse complement strand
TATGTGGAAAATATGATTGTAAATTTTCAATAGAAATTATTTCTTCTAATAAGCCTTTCTATACCTATCCTGACCAATTTGTTAAAACTTTTGTAAAATCAGTTGAAAAGGTCACTGGTAAAACTCCATTATTATCTACTACTGGAGGAACTTCCGATGCAAGGTTTATCAAAGATATTTGTCCCGTTATAGAATTTGGAGCAGTAGGAAAAACGATGCATAAATTCAATGAAAATGTTTTTATTAAAGATTTGGTTTCTTTGCAAAAAATTTATGAAGATTTTATATTACAATACAAGCTTTTTAGTAAATAATATGGTTAGTAAGAAACTCGTTTTAGGGTTAGTCCTTTTGAAGGCGCAGTAATACCTGCATATTTTCTATTTTTTCTGTTTAGGATTTTTATTACATCTTCAGCAGATAATAAACCTATTCCAACATCTCTTAAAGTTCCTACCATTATTCTTACCTGATTATATAAAAAAGATTTAGCTAAAAAATTTAATTTAATTATATTTTTTTCTTTTAAAATTTTAATATTTTCTATTGTTCTGAGAGGAGAACTAGCTTGACATCCTTTTGCTCTAAAAGAACTAAAATCATGGCTTCCAATTAAATTTTGACTTGCTTCAAACATTTTTTCATAATCAAGTCTTTTACGAACCCACCAACTCTTGTCATATAAAATAGGACTTCGGTAAATAGAATTAAAGATTAAATATTGATATAACTTTTTCTTTGCAGAAAATCGAGCGTTAAAATTATTATTAACTTTAATAGCTTTTTTAACACTTATATCTTTTCCAAACTTTTGGTCCACAAGATAAAAGTTGATACCAAGTTGAATTTTTCTTGAACAAAATTCATTTTTTATGTCAAAATGAGCAACTTGTCCTTCTGCATGAACACCTGCATCAGTTCTACCAGCAACCACCAAATTTATTTTTTGTTGAAGTAATTTATTTGCAGCTTTTTCAATTGCCTCTTGGACAGAATAACTATTTTTTTGTTTCTGCCATCCACTAAAATTAGTTCCTATATACTCTACAGTTAGTTTGTATCTTGGCATTAATTTCTTTTGCTCTTTTTTCTTAAATTAAATTTTTGTATTTTTCCTGTAGATGTTCTTGGAAGTGTCTCAAATATAATTTTTTTTGGTATTTTAAAGCCAGCTAAGTACTTTCTACAAAATTTGATCATCTCTTCTTTAGTTAATTTATCATTTTTCTTTTCGATAATTGCACAAGGAACTTCTCCCCATTTACTATCTTCAATACCTATTACAGCACAATCCTGTACATAAGCATTTTTTAAAATTATTTTTTCTATTTCAATAGAAGAAATATTTTCGCCGCCAGAAATTATTATGTCTTTTGATCTATCTTTTAGTTCAACATACCCATCTCTATGAATAACAGCTAAATCTCCAGTATGAAACCATCCTGCTTTAAAAGCTTTATTATTAGCATCATCATTTCCTAAATATCCTTTCATTACAATGTTTCCTCTAAAAAAAACTTCACCCAATGACTTTCCATCTCTTCTAACAGGCTTCTTGGTTTTAAGATCAAATACATCTAAAAAGTCTAAAGATGGATAATTAACACCTTGTCTAGATTTCAAGGTAGCCTTTTTGAGGGAGGACTTGATATTATTCCATTCTGGTTTCCATTCACAAATTACCGCTGGGCCATAACTTTCTGTCAGTCCGTATACATGTGTTACAGAAAAACCACTTTTTTCTATCCCTTCTAATACACTTGGAGAAGGAGGCGATGCAGCTGTCATAACATTAACTATCTTTTTATTTTTTTTTAAACTTTTATTATCTATAATCATCTGTAGAACAATAGGAGCACCACATAAGTGACTAACATCATGTTTATCTATTAATTTTATAATTTCTTCTCCTGTAAATTTATTAGTACAAATTTGCGTCCCCGCCAAAGCTACTATAGTCCATGGAAAACACCACCCATTACAATGGAACATTGGAAGTGTCCAAAGATAGGTAGGATGATACCCCATTTTCCAAACCATCTGATTATTAAAACACATTAAGTGAGCTCCACGATGATGATACAAAACTCCCTTTGGATCTCCAGTCGTACCAGAAGTATAATTCAAAGAAATTGACTCCCATTCGTCTCTAGGATAATAATTATGTAATTTTTCAATATCAGAATGAGAAGCTTTTTTGAGAAAATTTTCATAAGTAATAGACCCTTTTGAGCTAATTGTCTTTACATCCTTCACAATAATAAACTTAATATTTTTTTTTTTTAAAATAGTTTTAATAACATTTAGATAATCTTCATGAAATATTAAAATTTTTGATTTGCTGTATTTTAAAATAAACTCAATATTTCTTTTCTCTAACCTCGTATTTATAGAATTTAGTATTGCACCACTCATAGGTATACCAAAGTGAGCCTCCAACATTTCTGGAACATTTGGTAACATCACGCTTACCACATCACCTTTTTTGATATTTAATTTTTTAATAGATGCAGCTAAATTTTTACATCTTATATAAAAATCAATATAGGTTGCTTTTCTTTTTCCATAAACCCATGCCAAACGTTTAGGGAAAATTTCTACGGTTCTATAAAGGAAAGACAGAGGAGTTAATTGAGTAAAATTAGCTCTATTTTTAGGAAGTTCTTTCATAAAAATTGTTTCTCCAAATTATAAAAAAATATTGGCGCCCCTGAGAGGATTCGAACCCCTAAATCATGATCCGTAGTCATGTGGTTTATCCAGTTAGCCTACAGGGGCAAAAATATATTTAAAATAGCATTAGCATTAGAGCAAAAAAAGTATAAAATGTTCTCTACTATTTAAAAGAAAACCCGTGTTGTAAATTTATCACATATTTTAGTATCATTGTTTATTAAATATTTCTGACTATTGATTTATTTAAATAGTATTAGTATTATTAACCTCTTAGAGGAAATTATGAAAAAAACTATTTTAAAAATCTCAGTATTACCATTTATGGTTCTATTTTTAAATAATTGCTCAGTAGGAGACCTATCTGACTTATGGCCAACTGGATCAGAAGAAAATGAAGAAGTCGTAGTAAGAGAAATACCTAGTGAAAGTTTTGATCCTGAAGATACTGAAGAAGTTGCAATTGAAACTAATCCAGACGCAGACGATGCTATAGCTATAATTGATCAAGTAAGTGAAGAAAATAACAATGACATTGGAATAGTTTTAAATGAAGAAGAAAGCTCAGCTGACAATGTAATTCCAGATGTTGAACCTATTCAGACATATGTAGGAGATAGAGTTTCTGAAATGAGAGAAGAGTTTTCTAGTTTGGATAATGAAATAAAAGAGAATAAAAATTTATTTAATTTATTAAAAGCAAATGGTATCTCTAGTGCGGAAGTCTATCATTCTACGGTTGCTGCAATAGCAGCAAGACTGCAGATCGGAACAACACCAGGAAACCCAATATTACTTAACCAATATGAAAGAGCTTTAACGGAGCTTGCTGCAGTTGGATCTCAAGGGCAGCAGTTAGTTGAATTAGGGAATCAAATATCTCTATTATCAGCTAGAGTTTCTTATTTAAAAGATCAAACTAGATCTGCCAAAAGATTAAGAGGTGCAGTGGATGAAGATCATAGGAAACTATCTATTCTACAGGATGATATTAAAAGAAAAGGGGTCGACTTAACTAGGCTCTTAGAGAACCTTAATGAGACAATCAGAAGAAGAGATATTTATTTAGCTGCAGAAAGAAGAAGACTGACACAATTAGCAAGTGCCATTTCAATAGGAGAATCATATGGAAATGGACTGGGAACGCTCAACTCACTTCCAGCTTCTAACGACGAAGGAGTAATTAATCAAGACCAAAGATCAGATGCTAATTTATCTGGTAACCCTATTGCTGTGATTAGAATTCAAGGAGAATCAAATAAATTTAGTCAAGGACTATATGGAGCAGTTAGCGCAGCGTTAGAAAGAGCTCCTAATGCGACATTTACTTTAGTAGCAGTAAGTTCTACTGCAGGAAATTCTAGTGAAAAAGCAGCTAGGGCTGCGACTGCGAGAGAAAAAGCCGGTAAAATTATTAGTTCGTTAATTTCAATGGGAATGCCTGCTGACAGACTATCAGTTACAGAACTCGCTTTAGCAAATATTGAAGATACTGAAGTTAGAGTTTACACAGACTAATTTTTAACTGTCACTTAGATAATAGTCTTACATTATCAATTAATCTGATTTTTCCAATTTTTACCGCTATAAAAATCCTATAATTATTACTATTGCTGCATTTAGAATTATATATTTCCAAAAATTTTTCATCTCTTATTTCCAAGTATTCTATTTTATATATTCCATTTAAATTGAGATTTTTCTTAATGAGATGCAGTGGGTTTTTTTTACCGTTAAAACTTTTTAAAATAGTGTTTATTTTTGAAGCTTTTGTTTTTTGCTCTTTGTTTAATAGATTGTTTCTAGAAGACAAGGCTAAACCGTTCTTATCTCTAACCGTCTTTACTGAATGAATTCTTACATTTAAATTGAAATCTTTTACCAGTTTTTTTATTATAATAAGCTGTTGATAATCTTTTTCACCAAAAAAAGCGCACTTAGGTTGTATTAATGATAATAATTTCATTACTACTGTTGCAACTCCTGAAAAATGACCTTTTCTGTTTTTGCCACACAAAATATCAGAAAATTTATTAAGATGTATATAAGTACTGAAATCTTGTGGATACATATCTCTTATATTAGGTATAAATATTAGGTCTACTTTTCTTTGAGTAAGAATTTCAATATCATTAGCAAGTGCTGTTGGATAATTTTTTAGATCCTCTTTATTATTAAATTGGATAGGGTTAACAAAAATTGTAACAATAGTAGCCTCACACAATTTGATTGACTTATTAACAAGGGCTAAATGTCCTTCATGAATTGCTCCCATGGTAGGAACTAGACCAGTTTTCTTATTTCTAAATCTTTGGCTTGAAAGAGCCTTTTTCAAAGTTTTTAAATTTCTAGCAATTAAAGTAGGCACAATGTATATTCATATATGAAAGATGTTATTTTTAAATTCTATTGTTAATTTTATCAAATATGTTTTTTTTATACAAATACTATACCGCAGTATTTTAATAGCTAATGAAAAAGATTTAAGAGCAAACCCAGAAGTAGGATTAGAAAATAATATAAAAACTTCAATAGCATATTCAAAAAACTTCATGATAGCATGTGCTGATAAAAGAGCAGCTCTAGCAGCAAAAAAAATTTTACAAAAAGGAGGAACTGCCATTGATGCCGCCATAGCAGCTCAAAATGTCTTATCAGTTGTTGAGCCTCAATCCTCTGGTATAGGAGGAGGAGGATTTTTAATTTATTATAATAGTAAACTTAACTCTTTAGAAGCATGGGATGGAAGAGAATTTGCACCATCAAACTCTAAACCTAATCAATTTATTGATTTACAAAATAAAAAAATACCTTTTTTGAAAGCAGTTGTGAGTCCTTCTTCTATAGGAGTTCCAGGATTATATTCTATGCTAGCTGATGCACATATAGTACATGGAAAAACAGAATGGAAAAATTTATTTAAAGATGCAGTTCTTTATGCAGAATCCTTTA
>CAYTJO010000090.1:0-326 GCA_964438215.1 uncultured Rhodospirillaceae bacterium | reverse complement strand
GGGCACGACATATTACAAATGATATTTATGCAAGAAAAATTTACTTTGATGATAGGTAACCAAAAAATATAGGTGCCACCGTAAAAAATGTTGAACTGCTTGAATCATTAAAAGCGCTTTCTAAAAATTCTTATTCTGTTAATAGAGGAGAAATTGCTAAACTTATTGATGAAAAGCTTTCGCCAGTTTTAACTAAAAAGGATCTTAGTTCTTGGAAAACAATTCAGAGGAAAACTATATGTAAGAAATATAAAGGTTATGATATTTGCGGATTTCCGCCACCAACTTCAGGAGGCGTTGGAGTATTACAAATACTTGGTATTTTA
>CAYTJO010000089.1:0-6091 GCA_964438215.1 uncultured Rhodospirillaceae bacterium | reverse complement strand
AATAAAAAAATCTAATCTATTAATCTATTCACAATTTGTTATTTTAATTTATAAAAATAATTATGTATAAATATAATATTATCCTATCTACTTTAAGTGATGCTTTTCTAAAGTTAAGTTTCGGAATAATTTTTTTTAATTATGGTTATGGAAAACTGATAAATTTAATAACTGGGAATAGTGAAGGATTGGTAAATATGATTTCCTCAATACCCTTATTTGGAACCTTTCCTTTGTTTTTTTCATGGGGCTTGGCTTTAGGAGAAATAGGTGTATTGATAGCTTTATTTTATGGATTATTTTATTTTCTTCCACTATCTAATGAAATAACTAAAACAGCAGGAATAGTATCTTTAATTATTTCTTTAGTAATAGTTTACCAACATATCTGTGCTTGGGGCGATAATATTTTTGCATATGGACCTTTTGAAGGTCTTAATATAGAAGAAGGTAAAAAATCAATTTTTGGACAATTTTTGTTTATACCTATTTCTATCTATATCATTTTTAGTTCGAGACCTAATTATAATATAATTAATGATACAAAATAACTTTTTAATATTACTAAAAACTTTGCTAATTTTTTGCAACTTACTATAATTAAATTATGAAAAACTTAGATTTTTTAAAAAACTCTAGTAGAAGAAAGTTCTTAAAAATTCTTGGAGTCTCCTTAGCAGGTTCATTAGGTTATGGTTTACTTAACCTTCATGAAAGTCAAATAAATAAATCCTTTTGGAAAGGTAGTGTCTTAGGAGCACCATCTAAAGTAGAAATACATTCAAGAGACGAAAAACTTAATAGTTATTTAATTAATGAAATTGATATACTAGTTATGAAATATGATAATATTTTCAATATACAAAACAAACAATCAGAAATTAATATTTTAAATAAAAATAAAGTTATAAATAACCCTTCACCAGAATTTATAGAAGTTATAAAAAACTCTAAGTTTGTTTCTGTTAAAACTAATGGTTTATTTGACATAACTGTGCAACCTCTATGGGATTTGTACTTTGATCACTTCATAATTAACAACAGAAAAACAACACCAGACATAAAGAAGATTAAGAAAACTCTGAAACTAGTTAATTGGCAAAACGTTATAGTCTATGAAGATAAAATTATTTTAAATAATAAGGCCTCAATAACCTTGAATGGTATTGCTCAAGGATGGATCACTGATCAAATTACAAACATTCTTTCTAATAATGGCTTCACTGATACATTAGTTGATTTTGGCGAAAATTATGCATCAGGCATGTTTGAAAATACTAGACCTTGGAATATATTAATAAAAGGAAAAAACACTGAAAAAGTAGTTAATATCTCTAATAAAGCAATAGCAACATCAGGTGGATATGGTACTATTTTTGAGCCATCTATGAAACATCATCATATTTTTAATACTAAAACAGGAAAAAGCTCTAACAATTTTAGAGCAGTAAGTATTATATCAGATAAAGCATGGCTATCTGATGCAATCTCAACCGCTTCCTTATCAATGAAAAAAGAAACGTTAAAAAAATTATGCAAAGACCTTCACGCAAAGGCCATTGTGCAAGAAAACAAGAGTTTCGTTGAAATAACTTAAAATTTATTAATTAATAACTTTAGACTTTGTAATAGCAACTAGTGGTGGGCATTTTTGATAATCGTTATACATGACTTGACAGTCTAAGCAGCCTAAACACTCAGACATTATAATTTCTCCAGTGGGCTTTATTGCTCCTGTTGGACATACCTTATTGCAGGCTACACAAGGATTTCCACATTCTGTTCTTCTCTTAAGAAAATTTAGCATTCTAACTTGTCCTAATAGTCCAAGGCCTGCTCCTAAAGGACATAAATATCTACAAAAAAATCTTTCAATTATTAAAGACATAATTAATAATAAGCTTGCCCATAAAACAGCAGTGCTAGGAGCCATAAACCTTAAAGTTATTGCTGTTTTAAATGGTTCAACACTATAAAAAATATTAGCTATATTTAATTCTAGAAATCCAAAAGTTAGAATACAGCCCAATAAGACATACTTTACATATCTTAGATAGAAATCAATTTTGTTATTTATAAAATATTGTTTTATTCCTAGTTTTTTTGATATAGTTGAAATTAATTCTTGCAATGTTCCAAAAGGACATAACCAACCACAAAACATTGCTCTTCCTACAAAAAATAAAGAAATAATAGTTGCTGTACCAAACAAAAATATTATTGGTTCTATAAAAAAAGTAACTAAACTTCCACCACCTATAAAAATTGATTTTAATAAATTTATAAGATGTATAACGCTTATCTGTCCACCAAAATAAAGACCAATAACAGCACTAACCCAAATCAACATAAATATTCTAATCAAAGAATACAATTTTCTGTACTTGGTAATTGTTTGAGAAAATATAAAAATAATTGTTACTGAGAATATAGTTATAATACTCAAAATAGTTACAACTACATTTTGGCTTAAAGCTTTAAATATAGATATTTCATTAGAAGTAATCTCAAATTTATTCTCAAAATCTCTTAAATGATAAACCTCAGGTAATGTATAACTAAGTATAAAGTCTATATCTTCAGCATCATCATTATTTAACTTATAAATAACTTCAAAAGGTTGATGGGGGTCAAATCCAAAATTAGAACTGAAGTATAATAACCCTTGCCCTGATATTTCAGGACCTTTTTTAGCGTGGTTAAAGGGCAGTTCTTTAAATAAACTTTCTGTTACTTCTATTTGCTTATCATTTTGTTTAATAATAATGTTTTTCTTTTCAATAGTATTTGAAATTCTACTTTCAAACTTTCTCCAAAGTTCTCCTTCAAAAGCCAAATAAAAAACTTGATCATCTACATTCCTTCCAGCAGATATATATTGATCATACCATCTTCTACCTAAAATATTGATACCTATGCCAGCTGGTGACATTGCTGTAAAATACATTGTTCCAAATTCATTTTCAGAATTAGCAAACCTTAAAGATCTAGGAGATTTTAATTGTTTTTTTTCAAATTTTTGCTGCACATCTGATACTTTAATTTTTAACTTTCCAAGACTACTATCTGATATCAAATTATCCCATGTTTGGGGTTTATATAACTCTAAATCAACAAAATTACCCAAATCATTTTCATCTAGTAATATATTTTTCTTTCTAGCTACTTTTCTTGCACCCCTCATTATCGCATCCATAAATAACAATGAAGAAGTAGTGGTTCTAGAAATACCATCTATTTGAGTTAGAGTATCAGTATCACCTGCTGTTTCTCGCATAGCAACATTATCGCCTTCTATATCAGCTCCCGTAAGTTCAAGTGTTAATGATATGCCTGCTTTTAAATCAATATTTTTATATTGCTTCAAATATTCTACGAAGTCTTGGTCAGTCCTTCCTAAAATAGCTATAGGTTCTACATGCTTTAATAGCTTAACATTTCTTAAAATTCCTTTTTTATCTATTCCTACTGCTAAATGAAAAGGTCTTCTTGAATACCCTAAACCTCTAGTGACATCAAAAGTCTCAAACAAGAAACCTATTTCTTCTTTATTTTTATATATAGGAACTGCTAAAGTGTCTTTATCAATTTCACCATAATTTGTAGCTTCAGGAAATATACTCTTTACAAGATCTAAATTAATAAATTGATTTATCATTAATTCATTAATTTTAACTTCTTTGGTTACTAACTCTTCTTCTCTAAGTTTTTCTTTTTTATCTTTTTTATTTTGAAGTAAAGTAGGACTATTATCAGAATAAGTTTTATCTAAAGGAAAAAGAAGGAATAATACTAAAAAAAAATTTAGTATATATTTGTTAGAAAAAACTAGCATAAATAAAACTCCCGTAAATTATTTACGGGAGTTTATAAAATAAAATTATTTGAAAATAGTTAATTTAACAGGTCCAAACTCATGATTTGGAGGAGGTAGTCTTCCTGGCAACTGGCTAAGTGATACACCATTTTCATCATATCCAACTTCATATTGAACAAAGTTTAGCTTTTGATATTTTTTTGGTAAATTACTCTTAGTATCTTTATATTGAACCTTTACCTTAAACCTTAATTGATTCATACCTTTAGGATTATCTGTGTTTAAACAAGCAGGACCTTTACCATCCCACTTGTCTCCACCTTGCGTAACACACCACTCAGGTTGAGGACTAGCTTTAGAGGTTTTTTTTAGTTTAAAAATAACTGCCTCTCCACCATGATTTTTACTACTCTTGTCTATTTCTAAAACTGCCCAGTAGTCTTTGTCTACCCAAGCATCTTTAGTACTCTCAGGTATATCCCCCTGTAAATATAATAAATAGCTAGGATACAACCCTGCAAAATATAGCATAGATTTATTTGCTTTAATTATATGTCCATCTGCAAATGAGCTTGTAACAAATAAGAAAACTAAAAAACCAACAAATTTTTTCATAACTTCTCCCTCCATATTTTAATTAAAAAGCCCCGAAATTACTTTCGAGGCTTTAATAGTTTAAAGTTTGTTTAAATAGGCAAGTAAAGCATTAAGCTTTTCTTACATATCCAAAACGCTTATTAGATGGTCCGCCACCAGCTTCACGGAACTTCTCAGCTAATCCAGCAATCTTGTCTTCAGAGAAAGCAGGAAGATCTGGCATATTAGTAGCTTCGTTCATGCTTAATACATAAATTCTGACTGAGTTTAGTCCAAATATAGCTTGCTTTGTTAAACTGTTAGCTCCACCAAGTGCTGGTAACTTATATTTTTTTTGCATATCTTCAGGTACTTCAAGTCTTCTCATAGCTTCTATTTGCCACTGAGGTGATCCGTACCAAACAGTATCAGTTCCCCAAACTACGTGGTCAGCTCCTAATCCTTTGACTAGTGTACCTATAAAAGCAGCACAAAACCTAGGATGAGCTACAGCAGAGTTAGCAAAGGTTGAACCTAATTCACCGTAGACATTAGATACGCCATGTTCTTCTGGTATTCTTGCTAAATCAGATGCCCACTTAATATAACCTCCACTCTCTTCAAACTCCTTCCACGCTTGGTCTGGTAATTCAAGAAATGGTCTTAAAGCTGAGTGATAGATTACAAAGTTCATCTCTGGCCAATCTTTTGCTGCCTTTGGAACATCATCAACTGTTGCATACTTCCAAACACCCTTAAACGATGTCTCGTAATCAGGTGGTAAAAGCCCTTTATGAATACAGATTGTATTGATTCCAGCTTTTAATGACTTCTCATAGAAAGGATACATCATCTTTTCATCATCTAATCTCCAAGGATACTTTGATGGAGATAAAGGATCACCAATGGTGTAGGACTTCCATGAGTCAGGCTTTAATTCTGATATTGCCCTTTCATATTCATCCTCCCAACCATCTTGACCAGGTGTAATAACAGCATGACCTAACATTCTATTTGTACCTGCAAAGTCGTTAATCATATCTCTAGCAGCTACAATTTGGTCATTGTGCAACAACCACCAAGTTGGGTCATCAAATGGAGCTCCTGATAAAAGAGCCATTTTAGTATCACTTCTATACCAAAGTTCAGCTATATAGTTTTCAAATTTATATCTGGTTAGAGACAGTCCTTCTTCTTTAAGCTTAGGATTCCAGTGTTCTGCTGCAAATTCTCCTAAACCTAGGATAGCATCATGAGGAAAATCGTCTCTTAAAAAGTGCGTTTGATCATCAAAAATAAACTGCCCTGACAAAGAATTAGTCCTAGCTAGAGTAAGTTCTGGATCTCTTGCTTCTGCTTCACTAACATTAAAAACACCTCCATCGACCAAAAAGCCATGAACGAACAGCAATAACGCCATTCCACATGAGGTTTGTAAAAATTGTCTTCTAGATAAACCTAAGTATTTAGCATATTCATCTGCTAACTCTAACATTCTCTTTTCAACTTTTTTTTGCATGTCAGACTGCTTAGGTGGTAAATATTCGCCGTTAGATACTATTTGGGTAGGTACTGGTAAATCTAAATTATTTTTTTCAGCACCTTCAACAAGCATCTGTTCGCGATCGCTTAACCAACTGCTCATAATTCCTCCCTTAATTAAAGTTAATATAAAATAATTATACCTAAAATAAATAA
>CAYTJO010000088.1:5427-6106 GCA_964438215.1 uncultured Rhodospirillaceae bacterium | reverse complement strand
TACCTCCGTTAGAACCATAAAAAGGTAAGGAATTTATTACTTTTCCAAACTTTCGGCTGCAAATGCAGCACTTAAAGCATTTTTAGTTAATAGAGTAGGTGATTTTGGGTATTTAATTGCTATAGCATTAATATTTACATATTTTAAAACATTAAATTTCAACGATGTTTTTTCTCAAGCAGTATTATTTTCTGATAATAGAATAAGCCTATTCGGTTTTGAGATAGATTTGCTTACTGCTATAACCATGTTTTTATTTCTAGCTGCTATGGGAAAATCAGCACAGATAGGGCTTCATGTTTGGTTGCCAGATGCGATGGAGGGGCCAACACCAGTATCAGCATTAATACATGCTGCAACAATGGTAACGGCTGGAGTTTTTCTTGTTGCAAGATGCTCTCCACTATTTGAATTAACAGATTTCACTCTAAGTTTTATTACATATGTAGGAATTATAACTTGTTTATTTGCCGCTTCTGTAGCTTTACTTCAAGATGATATAAAAAAAATTATAGCTTATTCTACATGTAGTCAGTTAGGATATATGTTTTTTGCTTGTGGAATATCTGCTTATAGTTTAGGTATCTTCCATTTGGCAACTCATGCTTTTTTTAAAGCATTGCTGTTTTTATCTGCTGGATCAGTTATTCATGTTTGTCAACATGAGCAAAATATAAAA
>CAYTJO010000088.1:1005-5384 GCA_964438215.1 uncultured Rhodospirillaceae bacterium | reverse complement strand
TTAGCACTAATGGGAATTCCTCCTTTTTCGGGATATTTTTCAAAAGATTTAATTTTAGAATTTGCTTTTTCATTGCACTCGTTAGAAGGAAACTTAGTTTACTATCTAGGATGTTTAGGAGCAGCAATGACCGCTATTTATTCTACAAGGTTAATTTACTTAACTTTTCATGGAAAATCTAATTTAAAAGCAAAGGAATTTGCTAAAGTAAAGGAGGCACCTATAGTGATGATAGTTCCAGTGCTTTTGTTATCTATTGGAGCAATTTTTTCTGGTTTTTTCTTTTATCATATAGTCAAATATAATACTTTTTGGAATAATAGTCTTTATTTTAAAGAGGATGTTAACTTTGTTGAAAATGCTCACCATATCCCATTTCTTTTTAAATTATTTCCTATAATTACAGTTTTATTATTTTCTTTTGTAGTATTATTTTATTTTTCTAAATTAAATAAATTTTTAAGTTTTAATAACAAAATAATAAGCAAACTTTTAATTGTAATTAAAGAAAAGTGGTATTTTGATTTGCTATATAATTTTATTTTTGTAAAAAAGCTTTTTGTTTTTTCAAATTTTTTATGGAAGAAAGTTGACCAAAAAATAATAGATGGTTTGGGACCATTGGGAATTTCACAAAGCGTTTATTTAGCATCTAGGTATTTAAAGGAATTTCAGAATGGAAAAATTTTTAGTTATGCTACATATATGGTGTTAGGTATAGTTTTGTTTTTTAGTTTAATATTTATTAGTTTTTAGTGAGTTAATGTGGTTTCCTTCCCTTTATTATCGTCAATTATTTTAGTTCCTTTAATAGGGGCTATGATAGCTTTTTTTATTAAAGGGGAAGAAAAAAACATATCTAAAAATATCAGAGAATTAGCAATTTGGACTTCTTTAGTAGAATTGATTTTATCAATTATTTTAGTTTTTCAGTTTGATTTTAGTAACTACAATTTTCAGTTTATAGAAGAAAAAAATATTTTAACTAAGTTTGATATTAGCTACCATTTAGGAATTGATGCAATCTCATTAATTTTTATATTGCTTACTACTACTTTATTCCCTATTTGTTTCATTTATACAAAACTATCTATAACATTTAGAACGAGAGAGTTTGTTATAGCTATGCTTGTTTTAGAGACGCTGATTATAGGAGTATTTTGTTCTTTAGATATAGTTTTATTTTATATTTTTTTTGAAAGCTTATTAATTCCAATGTTTTTAATTATTGGTATATGGGGAGGAAAAAATAGAATTTTTTCTTCATTTAAGTTTTTTCTTTATACATTAGCAGGTTCAGTTTTTTTTCTAATTTCTATTATTGTCATAGCATATACCTCTAATACTACTTCCATACCTCAGTTAGATAGTTATTATTTTGATACATACTTGCAAAAATGGTTATGGATTGGAATGTTTTTATCTTTTGCTATAAAAGTTCCAATGTGGCCATTTCATACATGGTTGCCTGATGCTCATGTAGAAGCTCCTACAATAGGATCAATGATTTTAGCTGGTGTTTTGCTTAAGGTAGGAGCTTTTGCATTTTTAAGAATTTCCCTTCCTATTCTACCTGAAGCATCTAGCTATTTTGCTAATTATGTAATTATTTTGTCTGCAATAGCTGTTATTTATACCTCTATAGTAGCGTTTGCTCAAACTGATATTAAAAAATTGATTGCTTATTCTTCAGTAGCTCATATGGGTTATGTAACTGCAGGTATATTCTCAATTACTAAAATTGGAATTCAAGGCTCATTATTTCAAATGATTAGTCATGGAATAGTTTCAGTTGGTTTGTTTTTGAGTATAGGACTTTTATATGAGAGAACTAAATCAAGAATTATGAGTGATTACAATCTACTTATTAAAACAATGCCAATTTTTTCTGTATTTTTTGTTGTTCTAGTTTTATCATCTGTTGGGCTGCCTGGCACCTCAGGTTTTATAGGAGAACTTCTAGTTGTAATTGGTGTGTTTAAAAATTTTATGATTTTAGGATTTCTGATATCGACTGGCTTAATTCTAGGAGCTGTATATATGATGTCACTAGTTAGAAAGATAATTTTTACCAGTATTAATAATATTACTATTACTAAAATTACCGATCTTAATTCAGTGGAAATTCTATTAATGTTTTTTTTAGTATTCTTTACTTTATTATTAGGGCTAATACCTAATATAATTTTAAATATTACAGAGATTTCTGTTATAAAACTTTTAACTAATTTTAACTAGACTATGGAAACTTTTTCAGATTTAAATTTATATTTAACAGAAATAATAATTTTTTTTGGTGCTCTCTCCTGTATAGTAGGGGGTGCCTTTTTTAAAATAAATAAATATAAAAAAGTTTTTTTTCTATCCTTTACAACACTTGTAATTTCATTTGTTTTTATTTTATTTTCTGATGTTAATAATGAGAGTTCTAGTAATATTTTTACAAATACAACTTTTACTAATATAGTAAAGCTTTTTATAATTAGTATTTCTTTAGGTATTTTGTATGTATCTAATGGTTATATAAAAAATAATAGACTGAATTTATTTGAGTATCCTGTTTTGCTTTTATTTGCAGTCTTAGGAATGCTTCTCATGGTATCTGCAAATGATCTTCTTCTTCTTTATGTATCCATAGAATTACAATCATTATCCTTATATGTGTTGGTTGCATTAAACAGAGACTCTTTAAAGAGTTCTGAGGCTGCCTTAAAATATTTTATATTAGGATCAATTGCTTCAGCAATTATCTTGTATGGTATTTCTATGACTTATTCCATAACTGGAAGCACAAACTATAGTTTAATTAAAAATTTTACTTTTACAGAAAAAAATACTTTACTATTTTCTTTTGGATTAATTTTAATTTTATCTGGTTTAGCTTTTAAATTATCAGCTGCTCCTTTTCATATGTGGACAACAGATGTGTATGAAGGTTCACCTAGTTCAGTTAGATCTATTTTATTTACTATACCTAAGGTTGTTGTATTAGTTGTACTAATTAAAATATTAAATGAACCATTTTTTAATTTTAAAAATTTATGGCAACAAATAATTATCATTATTACCATTTTATCTTTATCAATAGGTTCCATAGCTGCATTAAGACAAGACAATATTAAGAGATTGTTTGCTTATGGTACTATTGCTAATGTAGGATATGTTTTAGTAGGAGTAGTTTCTAATTCTCCCCAAGGTTTGTCAGCTTCTATTTTGTACTTAGTGATATATACAATAGCTTCATTAGGAATTTTCTCTTTCATTATGATGTTAAGAAAAGAAAATAGCCAAATAGTGCATTTGCAAGGCCTAGCTGGTTTTTCACAATCTAACTCATTAGCATCAATATGTATGGTGATGTTGTTATTATCAATGGCAGGAATTCCTCCTTTTGCAGGTTTTTTTGCTAAATTTTATATTTTTGTTTCAGCAGTGGAGTCAAATTTTTTATTTCTTGCAATAATAGGGGTAATTTTTAGTGTTATTTCTGCTTTTTATTATTTAAAAATAATAAAAATTATGTATATGGATAATCAAAATGATACCTCACTTTTTGATTTGGATAAAAAAATGTATTTAATGCTTTTAATAACTTCTGCAGCAATGTTACTGTTTATTTTTTTTGCTAATGATTTTATAAATTTTATAAATAAATTGAACATCTAATATAAGTGATAAAAAAAAAATATATTAGTACTAAGACTCCATTATTTCTTTTGGATAAAGTTGATAGCACTATGAATGAAATAAAAAAAACTAAATATAATTTTTATAATAATGTTGCAATTTTAGCAAAACAACAAACAAAAGGTAGAGGTAGAAGGAAAAATATATGGGTTTCTAAAAAAGGAAATTTATATTTATCAATTAGATTAAAGAGACAAATAAAAAAAAATCACCATCTTACTACTTATATGGTAAGTATAATAGTGTATGATTCACTCAAAAAGTATCTTTCGAAAAATATAAAGACATTTATTAAATGGCCTAATGATATTTATATAAATAATAAAAAAGTTGCTGGAATTTTAATAGAGTTTTTAAGTGTTGGTAATAATATTACTGATGTTATTATTGGTATAGGTATAAATATTAATAGCAATCCAAATGCATTTAAAAACTCGACTACTTATCTATCTAAATATAGTAATATTAAAATTAAAAATCTTGATTTAACAAAGTCTATATTATCTGGGATAGATTATTGGGCTAAACTTCTTTCTAGTAATAAAAAAGTAATTTTAAAAGAATGGATGAATAGATCTAAGCGACTAAATACATGCATAAAATTTTACTATAAAAATCAAAAACTAAAGGGAATTTATAAGGGTATAGATGATGACGGGTCGATTAAGGTTTTAATGGAAAATAAAATAAAT
>CAYTJO010000088.1:0-968 GCA_964438215.1 uncultured Rhodospirillaceae bacterium | reverse complement strand
GTGGAGAGTTTCCACAAATTTAAATAGAACTAGTGATGAATATTATATATGGCTTTCAAATATCTTAAAAAAGGAACAAAATTTTCAACATATCTTAATTGGATCAGTTGTACCTGAAGTGACTGAGGAAATTAAAAGAGCTTGTTTTAGTTATTTTAATAAGGAGGTGTTTGTAATAAATGAAGATATAGAAATTTGTTTTCCTGTTGAAGTAGAAAATAAAAGAGAAGTAGGAACTGATAGGTTAGTAAATTCAATGGCCGCATGGGATGCTTTTAAAGAACCATCTATTATCATAGACTTTGGTACTGCTACAACTTTTGATGTAGTAAATAAAGATGGTAAATATATTGGGGGAATAATTTGTCCAGGCATAAACTTATCTCTTAAAACCTTGCATACTGCTGCAGCTAGATTGCCTAGAATAGCAGTAGCTATGCCTAAAAAGGTAATCGGGAAAACTACCGTTGATGCAATGTCTTCTGGTATTTATTTTGGATATATTGGTTTAATAAGATATATAATTGAGCAAATAACTTTAGAATTAGGTTACAAAACTAAAATTATTCTCACTGGTGGCCTATCAAATCTATTTTCTAAAAAAATTGGTATAAGTAATATTATTATGACAAACTTAACTATTGAGGGACTATATTTAGCCTTCATAAATAGTAAAAATAAATAAAATGATAAAAAATACTTTTAAAAATAAAAATTCTAATGACGTATATTTCTTGCCTTTAGGCGGTTCTGGTGAAATAGGAATGAATTTCAATATGTATGGCTATAAAGATAGTTGGATAATAATTGATTGTGGAGTTTCTTTTAAAGATAATAAGATAATAGGGGCCGATGTTTTTATGCCTAATATAGATGCTATAAGTGAGTATAATTTAAATATTTGTGGTATGTTTATTACTCATGCTCATGAAGATCACATAGGGGGAGTTCATCATTTATGGCCTTCA
>CAYTJO010000087.1:0-6124 GCA_964438215.1 uncultured Rhodospirillaceae bacterium | reverse complement strand
GAATAGTACTTAATATTTATGTTATGTTGCTTAGCAACTTTTTTTGCTTGCAAATCAGACCTTACATTGAAGCCAATTATGAATGCATCATTAGATGCAGCTAAAACCACATCTGTTTCTGTAATTCCTCCAACTCCTGAAAGCAAAATTTGGACATCTACTTCTTCATTACCTATTTTTTCCAATGAATTTACTATGGCTTCTTTTGATCCTAATGCATCTGCCTTTACTATTACATTCAGTATTTTCTTTTCTCCACTTTTTATATTTTTTAAAATATTTTCCATGGAATTTGCTCTAGAAAGAATTGTTGTTTTTTCTTTCTGTATGAGAGATTGTCTGTATTCACTAACTTCTCTAGCTCTAGCCTCACTTTCTACTACAATAATATCATCTCCTGCCAGAGGAACATCATTTAGTCCTAATATTTCCGAAGGCTCTGAAGGACTTAAGCTATTTAATACATCTCCTTTTTCATTTATAATAGCTCTTATTTTTCCCCACTGAGATCCAGCTACCACTATGTCTCCTTTTTTAAGAACTCCCCTTTGCTGAACTACAGACGCAACAACTCCTCTACCTTGCTCTCTCTTAGCTTCAATTATAGTACCTTCGCCTCTTTGAGACAAACTAGCCTTTGTTTCAATAACTTCTGATAAAATAATAATATTTTCTATAAGCGCCTCTAAATTAGTTTTTTTTAAAGCTGAAACTTCTACAGAAGGTACATCTCCTCCTAGACTTTCTACCAGAACATCGTACTTTAAAAGTTCATTCTTAACTTTATTTGAGTCAGCTCCGTTACTATCTATCTTATTAATAGCAACTATTAAAGGAACATTAGCAGCTTTAGCATGTTTTATTGCTTCTTCTGTTTGTGGCATTACACCATCATCAGCAGCTACCACTAAAACTACAATATCAGTAAGCTTGGCTCCCCTAGCTCTCATTGAACTAAAGGCTGCATGGCCAGGAGTGTCAATAAAAGTTACTTTTTTTTTATCTTTTGTTGTTACCTGATAAGCTCCGATGTGTTGAGTAATTCCTCCATGCTCCTTAGCAACAACATCTGTATTACGAATAGCATCTAAAAGAGTAGTCTTTCCATGATCTACATGACCCATGACAGTAACTATTGGTGGCCTAGAAACTGCATCTTTTTTATCTTCCTTGGAAACATTTAACCCTATTTCAATATCTGATTCTGATACCCTTTTAGTTTTGTGACCAAATTCTAAAACTACTAATTCTGCAGTTTCTGAGTCTATAGTTTGAGTTGCTGTTGCAGCAATGTCATTTTTTATTAATACCTTAATCACTTCCGACACTCGTGCTGCCATTCTATTGGCTAATTCCTGAACAGTTATAAATTCAGGAATTTTTACTTCTCTTACAATTGGCTTATTGCTATTTTCACTAGTAGTTTTTTCTTCTAAAGACTTTTTTTCTTTTTCTCTTGCCCTTCTTATTGATGCAAGACTTCTTTGTCTTTCTTCATCTTCATAGGCTTGTTGCACAGTCATTTTACCTGTTTGTCTTCGTGAATTTCCTTTTCCTAAGGATAGTTGTATTAATAAAACAGCTCATTGTTATAATGAACTAGGCATTTTACTTGCATCTTCTCTCTTAGAATCACTATCTGGTGTAGAGGGAACTCTTTCTATGTTATTAGTTTGAAACTTATTATTTTGAGGAAGCTTTTTTGAGGTTTCTGTATTTTTAATTTTTTGGGTCTGATACTTTTTATTTCTAAATTCTTCTTCTTGACGAGAAGAAATTTTATTTTCTCTATCTATTTTATTAGAATGTGCAGCCTTTTTTATTTTTTCTAATTTGTCTTTACTTGAGCTATCTTCAATTGAATCAGGTTTAACAGTATTGTCGGTTTCTACTAGAAGTTTATTTTCAGGATTTAAAATGGTGTTTTCTTTTGCTATCTCATTTTTAGGACTATTATTTTTAGCAAAAGTTCTTACTTTTTTTACTTCCACTGCAACAGATTTTACTCTTCCATGACTAAAAGACTGTTTAACTGTCCCACTACCAACTGTTTTTCTCAGTTCTAGCTTATTTTTATTAATTAGACCTAATTTTTTTTTATCCACCAGTAAATTCCTATTAATGAATTATTCTTTAAACCAATCTTCTCTTGCTTTCATAATAATTTTATCAGCCTCTTCATTATTATCAAATTTTCCTTCTAATATTTCTAGTAATTCATCAGAAGATAGATCTGCTAAATCATTCTTAGTTTTAATATTATTTTTTCCTAAAATAACTATCATTTCCTGATCCAATCCATCTATATCTTTCATATCATCACTGACCCCTAATTTAATTCTTTCTTTTTCATATTCTTCCTCTTTTTCTTCCAAATAAGCTACTGCTCTTTCTTTTAATTCTTTAGCTAAGTTTTCATCGAAACCTTCTATTGATTGCAATTCTTCTAAAGGAACATAAGCTACTGCTTCTATGCTTTTAAAGCCTTCGTTAACTAAAAGATGTGCTATAACGTCATCTATTACTAAAGCTTCTATTAATACCTGAGTTTCTTTTTTTAAATCTGCTTGCCTTCTTTCAGATTCTGCACCTTCAGTTAAAATAGTAATCTCCCATTTAGAAACTTGGGATGCTAACCTAACGTTCTGTCCTTTTCTCCCAATAGCTAAACTTAGCTGATCATCAGGAACAATAACTTCTACTTTTTTATTTTCTTCATCAAGCACTACTTTGGTTACTTCTGCTGGAGATAGTGTATTTACTATAAATGAAGCTGGGTCTTCAGACCATGTAATTATATCTATTTTTTCTCCTTGCAGTTCATTTACTATTGCTTGGACTCTACTTCCTCTCATCCCAACACATGCTCCTACTGGATCAATTGTTTTATCATTAGATAAAACAGCAATTTTAGCTCTACTTCCTGGATCTCTTGCTACAGAAATAATTTTAATTATTCCATCATAAATTTCTGGTACTTCTTGAGAAAAAAGAGCTGCCATGAACTCATTACATGTTCTAGATAGATAAATTTGAGGTCCATTTAAATCTTTTTTCACTGAAGTAATATAAGCTCTAACTCTATCTCCAGGTCTAAAGGTTTCTCTTGCAATAGTATCATCCTTTCGCATATACGCTTCAGCTTTTCCTAAGTCTAAAAATACATTCCCATATTCAACTCTCTTTACAACCCCATTAATAATTTGACCTTGTTTATCTTGATATTCAATAAACTGTCTTTCTTTATCTGCTTCTTTTACTCTCTGAACTATAACTTGCTTAGCAGTTTGAGCAGCGACTCTTCCAAAATCATTAGGAGGCAAAGGGTCGTAAATAGTATCACCTAACTTCGCATTCTTATCGAAAACTTGTCCTTGCTCTAATGATATTTGAATAGAAGAATCTTCTATATCTTCAACTATATGTAGCACCCTAGTAATTTTTATTTCACCTGTTTTTTCATCTATAGACGCTTTAACTTCAAGATCTTGTCCATATTTTTTTTTTGCTACAGATTGAATAGCTTGCTCCATTGCTTCTATAACAATATTTTGTTCAATAGACTTGTCTCTAGCTACTGCTTCTGCTATTTGCAAAAGTTCTGGTCTAACTACTGACAACTCATCTTTTTCACTCATAAGTTCCTCTTAATTTCATAGTATATATTATAATGATAAAAGCAAAAAAAATTATGAAGAAACATCTTCCTAACAAAAAAAACCTCATTTGTTGAATAAGTAAAGTTGGTAGCTTTACACATTATAGATTTAGATATTATAAGAATTTTTTATAATAAATCTACTTTTTTTTAACAACTAAATACTTTGGTGGAATCCCTTTTTTTAAAGATTTTTTTGCGTATTTCGTTTCACAGAGAAAATCCGGCTTCTCATTAAAGTTTCTTTTATTTAAAATTATAAAACTTTCTTTTCTTTCAAGGAAGAAACTTTTTACCTCTAAAAAATAATCATCTATATCTGTTCCAAAATAAACTTCTCCGTTTTTATTTAGAGATTTTAAAAATAAATTTATATTTAATTTATTAAACAATCTTCTTTTTTTGTGCCTTCTTTTAATCCAAGGGTCAGGGAATAATAAAATAATTTTTGAAAAAAAATTGTTAGGCAAGAGAGCTAATAAAATTCTAACATCTCTATCAAAAATTTTAACCCTATCATAATCTCTTTCATTTAATCCTGATAAAAAATTAGCAACTCCATTTAAAAATGGTTCACATCCTACAAATATTGCTTCTTTATTATTTGAAATCATATACTTAAGATTATCTCCCATCCCGAAACCGGCCTCTAAAATTAAATCTTTTTTAAGAAAAAAATTAGTTTGAATAAATCTCTTGATATCTGTATTTTTAAATTTAACTTTTGGTAGTATTTCTTTTAAAAACCTTAACTTTGATTCACTAATCCTATTACATACTCTTCTGCCATAATAATTGTATTGATTTTTTTCTAAAATAATTTTTTAATTTCTTCCACTTTATCTAATTTTTCCCAAGGAAAGAAGTTATCTCCTTCATCTTCTCTTCCAAAATGCCCAAAATAAGATGTTTTTTGATAAATAGGTCTAGCCAAATTTAACATCTCTCTTATACCAGCTGGTTTTAGTTCAAACACTTTTTTTATTACATCTATAATTTTTTTATTTTCTATTTGTGATGTTTCATGAGTATCTAAAAAAATAGAAACAGGATCAGCGACTCCTATAACATAAGCTAGTTGTAATGTGCATTTTTTAGCAACACCAGCAGCCACAAGATTCTTGGCTATGTAACGAGCTGCGTAAGCCCCTGACCTGTCAACTTTAGATGGGTCTTTTCCTGAGAATGCTCCACCTCCATGTGGACATACTCCTCCATAAGTATCTACTATTATTTTTCTTCCAGTAAGACCTGCATCACCATGAGGACCTCCTATTTCAAACCTTCCAGTAGGGTTTATGAAAATATTTTGATCAGGACACTTCCATCCCTCCGGTACAATATTGTTTACTATAGGTAAAACAATTTGTTTGACTTCTTCCATTTTGTAAGAATTAAGATGTTGAATAGATAACACTATTGAGTGAACACCTATTGGCTTATTTCCTTCATAAACAATTGAAAATTGTGATTTAGCATCAGGACCCAATCCTACTATTTCAGATTTAAGTCTTTTGTTTCTGATAGTTTTTAGTAACTGATGACTTAGCTGTATTGGCAAAGGCATAAAAGCTTCTGTTTCATCTGTTGCATAACCAAACATTATTCCTTGATCGCCAGCACCCTCTTCATTTTTACCTACTGCATCAACACCCATACTTATATCTGGAGATTGAGCATGTAGGTTAATATCAATGTTAACATTGTTCCAATGAAAAGTACTTTGTTCATAACCAATGGACTTAATAGCAGCTCTAGTAATTTCATCAATATGATTTTTATTAATATTTACTAAATCACCATCTCCTCTAACTTCTCCTGCTATGAATACTTTATTTGTAGTAACCATAGTTTCACAAGCTACTCTAGCAAGTTCTGGATTTTTGCAGTTTTCTAAATAGTAATCAACTACTGCATCAGAAATTTGATCACAAACTTTATCAGGATGACCTTCAGAAACACTTTCACTGGTAAATATAAATTTGCGCATACGACTAATCTCTTTTATTTTTGTTATAAAAAAATGAAATACATATTAGTAAGAATAATGTCAACATAATTAAATAAAACAAAGAATCCCTATAAATACTATACACTGTTTTTTTTGCTTTTAAATTTAATTTATAGTCTATTATTCCCTCTTTTTCTAAATCTAATTTAGCTACAACATTGCCATCTGGCCCTATTATGCCTGATATACCTGTATTAGCTGCTCTTATTAATGTAAGACCTTCCATAACAGCTCTGATTCTGGTAAGAGCAAAATGTTGGTATGGACCTGATGAGTTTCTATACCAAGCGTCATTAGTAATATTGATTATTAAATGATATTCACCTGAAATACTATTAGATAGTTTAGGAAAAATAACTTCATAACAAATTAGTGGTAATATATTTACTCTTGAAGAAAGCTTTAAAAAATTAGCTTTCTTCCCTTTAGTAAAGTCTAAACTTCCAGATGTTAAT
>CAYTJO010000086.1:3411-6143 GCA_964438215.1 uncultured Rhodospirillaceae bacterium | reverse complement strand
TAAGGTAGACTCGATAACTAGCGAGATTATGAACACTGCTCTAAAACAAGCGAAGAAAGGAAGAATCTTAATACTTAAAGAAATGGATAAAGTTATTAAGAAACCTAATAAAGAGCTTAACGAATTTGCTCCTAAGATGGAGTTGCTAAAAATCGATACTGATAAAATTAGAGAGGTTATAGGAGCAGGAGGAAAGGTTATTAGAGAGATAGTTGAAAAATCAGGAGCAAAGGTTGATATCGATGACGAAGGTAATATTAAAGTTTCCTCTACTCAGCAAGAGAATATTAAGGCTGGTTTACAAATGATACATGACATTATAGATGAACCAGAAAATGGTAAAATATATTCTGGAAAAGTAGTAAAAGTAATGGAATTTGGTGCGTTTGTAAATTTTTTAGGTAAAAGAGATGGATTAGTTCATATTAGTGCTTTATCAGATGAAAGAGTTGAAAAAGTTACAGATGTTGTAAATGAAGGAGATGAAGTGAAGGTCAAAGTTATAGGTTTTGATAAAAGAGGAAAAGTTAGGCTAAGCATTAAGGATGTTGATTAATATCTAGGAGGTAGTATTTTATAGTTAGAATGAAAAATTTGAATTCTTTAATATTGGCTGGTCAAGAAGTCCTCCCTTTAATTGAAGGAGGGAAAGGAGTAGCAGTTTCTAATGGATTGACTGCTGGAAGCTGGGCAGCATCTGGTGGAATAGGAACCTTTTCAGGAGTTAATGCTGATAATTATAGGGAAGATGGTAGTGTTATTCGACAGCTGTATTTTGGTAAGACAAGAATAGAAAGGCACGAGGAATTAATAGACTACGGAATAAAAGGAGGAATAAAACAAGCACAAATAGCACATGAAATATCAGGAGGAAAAGGTAGATTAAATGTTAATATTCTTTGGGAAATGGGAGGAGCACAAAGAGTATTAGAGGGTATTTTAAAAAAAACTAAAGGGTTGGTTCACGGTGTTACTTGTGGAGCTGGAATGCCTTTTAAATTAGGTGAAATAGCGTCTAAGTTTGATGTATTTTATTATCCTATTGTTTCATCTGCCAGAGCTTTTAAAATCCTTTTTGTAAGAGCTTATAAAAGCTTTTTACCAAAATTAGGAGCAGTTGTATATGAAGACCCTTGGCTTGCCGGAGGTCACAATGGATTGTCCAATAGTGAACATCCAGAAAAGCCAGAAAAGCCATACGAAAGAGTAAGTCTACTAAGAAAATTTATGAGAAGTGTTGGCCTAGGTGATATTCCAATTGTAATGGCAGGAGGAGTATGGCATTTATCTGATTGGGAAGATTGGATAGATAACCCAGAGTTAGGTCCTATAGCTTTTCAGTTTGGAACTAGACCTCTTTTAACTAAAGAAAGCCCTATTCCAAAAGCCTGGAAAGAAAAGTTAATGGCGTTAACAAAAGGTGATATTAAATTGCATAGGTTTAGTCCTACAGGTTTTTATTCATCTGCTGTAAGAAATCATTTTATTAAAGAATTAACAGATAGATCTATAAGGCAAATTAACTTTTTTTCTAAAAATGAAAATCCTCAATTAAATGATCTGAAAGAACTTATTATAGGGAAAGGTAAAAGATCTTTTTTAATACTTAAAGAAGATATATCAAAAGTAACAGAGTGGGTAAAAAAGGGATTTACTGAAGTATTAAAAACTCCAGATAATTCTATAATTTTTGTAAGTCCAGAAAAAGCTAATGAAATAAAAAAAGATCAAAGAGATTGTATGGGTTGTTTGAGCCAGTGTAAATTTTCTAATTGGGCAGATAAAGGAAAAATTTCTACTGGCAGGAAAGTTGATCCAAGAAGTTTTTGTATACAAAAAACCTTGCAGGAAGTAGCTCATGAAGACGATGTAAATAATCAACTGATGTTTGCAGGACATAATGCTTGGAGATTTTCTCAAGATCCTTTTTATTCTAATGGATTTGTTCCATCAGTTAAGCAATTAGTTGACAGAATTGTGACTGGTTCCTAATTTAAATAATATGTCAGAAGCAAAAAATATTTTAAAAAAAAATAGTCTTAGACCTACTTCTCAAAGACTGGCTATTATGAACTATATTTTGGAGAAGGATAAAGTACATATTACTGCAAACAAACTAATAAAGCATTTTAAAAATAGGAAAATTAACATATCTCTAGCAACTATATATAATAATCTAAATGACTTAGCAGATAAAGGAATCTTAAGGAAGTTTTATGTAAATAATGATAAAATGTGGTTTGACTCAAATTTACAAGATCATTATCACTTTTATGATATTGAAAAAGATGAACTAATAGATATTGATAAAAATGAAATATCTTTTAAAAACCCTTTAAAAATTCCAAATGGAAAAATAAAAGACTCAATAAACATAACTATCAATCTGAAAAATAAGATTTAATTTATAGCTTATTTCTATATTGAATATAGTTTGATAAAATAATGTTTTTTGATAGTTTAGAATGGTTCTAATAATCTTAAAAAAACTTTTTAACGTATACTAAATATAAATAAAAGGAGAAATTATGACATTATCTGATAGCAAAACAATGGAGAACTTAAAGGCAGCATTTGCTGGGGAATCTCAAGCAAATAGACGATATTTATACTTTGCATCAAAAGCTGATGTAGAAGGATTTAATGATGCAGCAGCGGTTTTTAGATCAACAGCTGAAGGTGAAACTGGTCATGCTTTTGGACATTTAGAGTTTTTAGCAGAAGTTGGTGAT
>CAYTJO010000086.1:0-3401 GCA_964438215.1 uncultured Rhodospirillaceae bacterium | reverse complement strand
GTATGGCTAGAACTGCTAGAGAAGAGGGGTTTGATGAGATAGCTGATTGGTTTGAAACTCTTGCAAAAGCAGAAAGAAGTCATGCTGGAAGATTTCAAAAAGCATTAGATGCATTAGCTGAATAATAAACTAAATAAACGCAGTGACATAATAATGTTACTGCGTTTCTTATTAAGAATTAACTGGGAAAAATATGGTACAAGAAGGCGGACTTAGAGCTCCTGAAAGAAAATCTTTAGAAATAGATAATGATAGATTTTGGAATAGTGAAGATCTAGACAAAGAGTTAAGAAGACAATTTGATGTTTGTCACAGTTGCAGAAGATGCTTTAATTTATGTGATAGTTTTCCTAAACTTTTTGATTTAATAGATGATTCTAAAAGCATGGAACTTGATTCAGTGTCTTCTAAAGATTTTGATAGTGTAGTTGACGCTTGTACTTTATGTGATATGTGTTTTATGGTAAGTTGCCCATATGTCCCTCCACACGAATTTGCTATAGATATTCCTTCTTTGTTTATTCGATATAAAGCGCAGAACAAGAAACATAATTTTATAGAGAACCAAATATCTAGAACAGATTTTAATGGAAAATTAGGTTTAAGGTTTCCCAAATTTTTTAACTGGGTTACTGACAAAAAAAATAAAATATTTAAGTTTATTATAAATAAAGTTGTTAGAATTGATTTAAGTGTAAGACTTCCAAAGTTTAATTCAGTAAATCTATTTTCTTATATTAAAATAAAATCTAAGGCTATAAGCTATAAAAGCTTGAATGATAATAAAGTAATTATTTTTAGCTCATGTTATGCTGGATACAACGATTCTAACATAGGTAAATCTCTTATACAGGTATTAGAAAAAAATAAAATATATTATGAAGAAGGATATACTGAGTGTTGCAAGATGCCTCAACTAGAACAAGGAAATGTAAGAGAGGTAAAAAAATCAGCTGAAAAAACGGCTTCGTTTTTAATTAAAAAAATTAGAGAAGGATTTAAAGTAGTTACTCCAATTGCATCGTGTGCTCTTATGTTGAAATCTCATTGGCCACTCTTAAGTCCAAATAATGAAGATGTGATAGCACTATCTAAAAGTACTATGGATGCAGATGAATTTTTAATGGAGCTACACAGTAAAGGAGAGTTAAATTTAGATCTGAAACCATTAAATAAAAAAATAACATTACATACTGCCTGTCATAGTAGAGCACAAAACATAGGGTCCAAGTCATTTAATTTGTTAAACATGATAACTCAAGAAAGAAATATAAATGTTGAGAAGTGTTCAGGACATGGTGGCACTTGGGGCATAAAGAAGAAGTGGAATAAAACGGCGAGAAAAGTTGGGCTTCCTGCGGCTAAACAAGTTTTTAAAAATGAAGAAAGTATTATTGCTTCTACTTGTCCACTTGCTGCACTTCATTTTCATGATATTAATGACGATAAAAAACTAAGAAACTACAATGATAAGATATTTCATCCATTAGAGTTATTTTCAGAAGCTTATAAAAAAGATGATAAAAAATGAAAAAAATAGTTCCAAAGATTATTTTTAAAACCAGAGTAAGAGATGATTCTATAAAGGATCATAGTAACCCTTACAGATGGCAAGATATGTCAAGTGATGATTATTTTAAAGGAAAGAAATCTATACTCTTTTCACTTCCTGGCGCTTTTACTCCTACATGCTCTACTTTTCAACTTCCAGATTTTGAAAAATTATATGGTAAATTTAAAGAAAGAGGAATTGATGATATTTACTGCTTGTCAGTAAATGATGCTTTTGTGATGAATGCATGGGAAAAAGACCAGAACCTTAAAAATATTAAAGTGATCCCTGATGGAACAGGAGAGTTCACAAGATTAATGGGAATGTTGGTAAAAAAAGATAATCTAGGGTTTGGCTTCAGGTCATGGAGATACGCTGCATTTATCAACAATTGTTTTATAAAAAAGATGTGGATTGAAGAAGGAATGGGAGATAACACTATTGGTGATACTTATGGTGAGACAAGCCCAGAAAATCTATTGAAGTACTTTGAAAAGAATTAATTTTTAAAAAAAATAAGATAGGACTTAAATATGAGTAATAACCAGATAAAACCAGAAGATATCTATGAAAGAAAAGATTATATAAACATAAGGCCTAAATTAAGAAAAGAAATTGTAGGCAGAAAAAGAAAAAGAAGATTAGATATAGGTCCTTATGTTACACTTTATTTTGAGAATAGAGATACAATCATCCACCAAATCAATGAGATGGTTTTCATAGAAAACGGAGGTAGGCAACAAATAAAAGAAGAAATTGATGCATATAAATCTTTAATTCCTAATGGAAAAGAACTAGTGGCTACCGTTATGGTAGAAATAGATAACCCCTTAAAAAGAGCTGAGGTGCTATCAAAAATGGGAGGATTTGAAGAAACTTTTACTATTAAAATCGCTGATAAGTTAGTATCAGGAAAGGCAGAGTTGGATGTAGACAGGACCACAGCAGATGGCAAGGCTTCCTCAGTACAATTTATACATTTTAGTTTCACTGAGGAAGATATAAAAATATTTAGAGATGATAGTTCAAAAATTGAGTTATCAATTAATCATCGAGCGTATGTTCATTCTACAACGCTACAAAATGAAACCAAGGATGAGCTAAATAAAGATTTTTATTGATTATTTGGTTATTCCCCATACATTTTTTTCGCTGATATAGCCTTTGAAATTTTTTATTTTTATTTTACAACTTTTTTCATTATAAACTAATTCATTGCACTTTATTTTTTCCAATACAACATTTTTTTTTACAAAGGCTATATTATTTTTATTCCTGTCAAAAATATAACTATCTTTTAATACTATAATACTTTTTTTCTCTGATATAGTGGCATTCCAGATCCATCCTATAGTTCCGTCAGGTAGTTCTATTTTTGAATAGATATTCCCTTTTTCAAGCATTTTTACAGGCATGTTTGGAAAGGCGACCACCCAATTTATAGGATATCGTTCCCCAGGACCTGCCCTTAGGTTTGCTTTCGACTTAATGCTAACAAAACTATCTGCAATAGAAAATTTATTTAGAGATAATAAAAAAAAAATAATAAACATTATGTTTTTATAATGCATAATTGAACAAATAAATTAATTATTATAATATTGCAAGTAGAAATTATGATAGAAAAAAAATCAAAAGTATTCATAACAAGAAAGTTACCTAAAAAAATAGAAACTAGAATGATGGAGCTTTTTGATACTACTTTAAATGAGTCTGATATATTATTATCTGAGGATCAGCTTATTCAAGTATTTAAAAAATACCAGATCATAGTTCCTTCAATTGCTGATAAAATTTCAAAAAAAGTTTTAAATGCTTCAAGTGAAAACTTAAAACTAATAGCAAACTT
>CAYTJO010000085.1:0-6155 GCA_964438215.1 uncultured Rhodospirillaceae bacterium | reverse complement strand
TTTATCTCCTGGATATGCAGGAATTGATAATGATGTCTTTTATAATGAAAATACTTTAATGTTGTTTGGAGATGCTAAAAAGATAGTTGAAGAAATTGTAAAGGAATTAAACTAACTACCATTTATTTCTAAGTCGTCTTAATGCTAAAAAAACTTCTTTAGGACTAGTATCTTTTAATTCTTCTCCTTTTTCTTGAAGAGATTCAATAATATCTTTTTGTTTTAATCTAAAAAAGGTATTTATTTTTAATTCATTATCTAACGAAGAAACATAATTAATGCTGAAGTTTTCTTTCTTTGCACTATCTAATAGACTAAAGGCGTTTTTATTATTAGGCTCTAAAGAAAGAGTAAATTCTAAATTATTCTTTAAATAATCATGGCCAGGATAAACTCTTGTACTTTTTTCTAGTTTTACTAATTGATGATAAAAAGTTTCATATAAACTAATAGGATCTCCTCCATTATGACAATTACCTACACCAGCATTGAAAAGTGTATCACCACAAAATAGACTATTAATTTCACCTCTTGCAAGCAAACATACATGCGACATAGTGTGTCCTGGAGTATCAAGCACTTCAATTTCTAGAGATTTCCCGAATTTTAAAATATCCCCTGCTCCTAAACCATAATCAACATTGGGTATTTTATTTTTTGCATTTTTATGAGCATAAAGTTTACATCCTGTATTCTTTATAATATTTTCGTATCCTCCTATATGATCCATGTGTTCATGGGTATTAATTATAGAAACAATTTTTAAGCCTTCTTCTGAAGCTTCTTTCAAGACTATATCATAAGCCAAAGGATCTATCGCTATAGCTTCCCTAGTAATAGGACATGCTATCAAATAGTTAAAATTTCTATAATTGTTATATGTATAAATTTGTTTTACAATCATTAAAATATTTTACTTTAAATGTGGAGACAGTTCAATGAAATCGAGGGTTAAGATAGTGGTTCAGGGTACAAAATTAATTTCTGACTATCTTAAGAAAAATTTAGAGGTTCCTAATACTGTCTTTTACTCAAAAGTTCAAGATGATGAATTTTTTAAAAAAGCTAAGAATACAGATGTTTTAGTAACAATGAGTTGGGGAAAAAGCATGTTTGGAGGAAAAGGTGTAATGAAGATACCTGATGTAAAAAAATTAAAACTTATTCACACACCTGGTGCTGGAACTGATGGTATTAACTTTGAAATGATTCCATCAGATTGTAAATTATGTAATGTTTATGAACACGAAACACCTATAGCTGAATATTGTTTAGCTAATATGCTAAACTGGGAAACAAAACTTATAGAAAAAATTCATAGGTTTAAAAAGTTAGATTGGAGTGATAGTCTGTTTTCTTTAGGGATTCCTCATTCAGAACTGAATGGAAAATGTATAGGAATAATTGGTTACGGAAGAATAGGAAAAGAAATAGCATATCTTTTAAATGCATTTAAAACAAAAATCTATGCCTTTACTAGAATAAAAAGTAAAAAGGATAATCTTATAAGTAAGAGCATAGTGATTAGTTATTTAAAAAAATATATTAATGAATTAGATTATATAATTTTATGCTGTCCTTTAAACAAAAGCACAAAAGATTTAATTAATAAGGACAATCTTAAATTAATGAAAAAAACCGCAGTAATTATAAATATTGCAAGAGGTGATATTATAAATGAAAAGGATTTTTATTTAGCATTGAAAAATAATATTATAGGAGGAGGAATTATTGATACGTGGTATAGATATCCTATAAATAAGGATAAAATAAAATTCAAACCATCAAAGTATAATTTTCATTCGTTAAATAATGTAGTTATGACGCCTCATATTTCTGCATGGTCTAAAAATATGATAATAAGAAGATCAAGGGTAATTAAAAAAAATATTGAAAATTTATTTAACGGAAAAAAGTTATTGAATCAAATCGAAATCAATAACTTCTAGTTGTTTTTCTTTGAAGCTTTCTCCATCTTCTAGCAGACTCAGCTTTTTCTCTAGCCTTTTTTTCTGATGGCTTTTCATAAGCTCTTCTTTTCTTCATTTCTCTATACATACCTTCTCTTTGCATCTTTTTTTTTAATGTTCTTAAGGCATGATCTACATTATTATCACTTACTATAACTTCCAATATATTCTCCTTTTAAATCAAATAATTGAATATCATAAACTATTGATAAAGTGAAGCTTTATATTAAAATAATTAATATGAAAAATCTCAGAAAAAAAAATATTATATTTAAGAAACTTGAAAAAAGCATTGAAAGTCATGAACTTAGCGAAAGCAACCTTGATTGGTTTTTAACAGATCTTAAAATTAATAAGTCTGACTTTTATTCTATGTTTCCAAAAAAAATAAATAGCCTATGTTTTTTTTACTATAATAAAGTCTACTTTACTTCTAAAAGCAAAGTTAAGCTAAAAGTTTTAAAAGAAAATAGGATATCAAAAAAAACAACTATTTTATTATTAGAGTTTATTAAACATTTTAGTAAAAAACAAAATTTATCAATTTTCTTTTTAAATTATGCCCTATTAAAACCTCTTTTTCTTTCTAAAATAGTTTATAGAATTTCTAGTAATATTTGGTACGATATTGGAGATTCTTCCACTGACTTAAATTATTACTCAAAAAGGTTAATACTATATAATATTATAAGAAATAGTTTATTCTACTGGAGAAAAAGCCAAAACTTAGAGAAGACATTAACTTTTAGTGAGAGGCAAATAGCTTTTTTTGGAAAACTAGGAAAATTAAAATACAACACTAAAAAATATGTAAAAGGTATGTTTTGTTTTCGCACTACTTAAGCAACTACAACCCTAATCTATTATATTAACATGCCCCATTTTTCTTTCTTTTTTGATCTTAGTTTTTCCATAAATATAAACTCTATGGTTTTTTTTACTTAAATATTTTTTATAGTCATTAAAATTTTCTCCTAGTAAATTAATCATTTTACATTTTCTCGTATATGTAATTTTAGGTATAGGCATATTATAAATAGTTCTTACTAAAGCATCAAATTGTGACAAATTACATCCATCTACCGTCCAATGACCAGAGTTGTGAGGTCTAGGTGCAATTTCATTAACTAATATATCTCCATCTTTAAGAACAAACATTTCTATTGCTAAGATACCTACAATATCTAATGAACATATTATTTTTTTTGCTATTTTTTTTGCTTTAGAAACACAATTCTTGGATATAGAAGCAGGGAAAATGGTTGTTCTTAAAATCCCTCCTTTATGATAGTTTTCTGAAGGCTCAAAAGTTTTTATTTTTCCATTTTTTTCTCTAATTGCAATTACAGAAATCTCTTTTTTAAATGGCACTAACTCTTCAATAATAAAATTATTTGGCTTAATTTTAAATTTTATTTTTTGTAAATTAGATAATTCTATTCTGATTTGTCCTTTGCCATCATATCCCAATTTCCTAGTTTTTAATATTCCTTTTTTAGTGTTTTGTTTTAAAAAGTTCTCTATATCATAAAAGCTTTTAATATTTGCATATTTTACTACTTTGATTCCTAAGTTAGTAATAAAGCTTTTCTCTAAATGTCTATCTTGAGAAATTTGCAAAGCCTTAAGCCCTGGATATATTTTTTTTTGTTTTCTAACCTCTTTTAAACAATCTATGGGAATATTTTCAAATTCATAGGTTATAAAGTCACACTTATTTACAAACTCTAGTAATTTGATTTTATTATCATATTTTTCGTTAAAAAATAGAGTTGAAATATTTTTTGCAGGAGCGTTGGGATCAGGATCATAAAAACAAGATTTAATTCCTAGGTTAGCAGCTGCTAACCCTATCATTTTACCAAGTTGTCCTCCTCCTATTACACCTAAGTATTTATTTAAATTTGATCTTTGCATTTATGTTTATATAGGCTTTATTTTAATGCTTTCAGTTTGATCTTTTCTCCATGCAACAAGTCTATTTGATAAAGTCTTATTGTTCAAAGATAACATGCTAATAGCAAACAATGCCGCATTTTTTGCTCCAGCTTTTCCGACTGCAAATGTTGCTGTTGGAACTCCAAAAGGCATTTGTACTATTGAAAGAAGACTGTCTAGACCATTCATGAACTTACTTTCTATAGGAACACCTAATACAGGTAAATTACTCATAGAAGAAATCATTCCTGGTAAAAGTGCTGCACCACCAGCTCCTTCAATAATTAACTTAATATTTTTTTTTTCTGCAGCTTTTGCATAACTATAAAGTCTTTCTGGAGTTCTATGAGCAGAAACAATCTTTGTCTCATGAACTATTTTAAAAGTTTTTAAAATATCAGATGCTAGTTTCATAGTATCCCAATCTGACTGACTCCCCATGACCAAACTTACATTTATATTTCTTTTTAAACTCAATAAAATCTCCTACTTTTCTCTTTAAATAATAAGTATCATAATATAACTTAAATATAGTATAAATCAAATAAACCAGTAATGTTAAAAAGTATAATTTTCTATATCATTAAGTTATTACCACCAGAAATTTCTCATACATTAGTTATAAACCTTATAAATTTTAATCCTTTACCAAAAAAACAAATTAAAAAAGACAAGTTATTAGAAGTCAATCTTTTAGGATACAAACTATCAAATCCTCTTGGATTAGCAGCAGGATTTGACAAAAATGGAAAGGCATTACCTGGTTTATTGAAATTAAACTTTAGTTTTATAGAAATAGGGACAGTAACTCCTTTAGCTCAAAAGGGAAATAAAAAACCTAGAGTACATAGAATAAACAGAGAAAAGAGTATTATAAATAAACTAGGCTTTCCTAATGAAGGAATAAACAAATTAGTTAACAGATTATCTTCAATTAGAAAATATCACCAGCTAGGATCTGAACCAATTATTGGTGTAAATATTGGTTGTAATAGAAAATCAAAAGATCCAGCGGAAGATTTTATTTTCTGTTTAAAAAAAGTTTATGAGATTGCTGATTATGTGACCATAAATATATCATCTCCCAATACACCCGGCTTGAGAAATATGCAAAAAAAAGAAAAATTGGGTATGCTATTAAAAAAAATTAATACTAACAGACTAGCTTTAGAGATAAAATTTAAAAGGTTCTTACCTCTGGTAATTAAAATTTCACCAGATATAAATTATTTATTATTAAAAGAGTTAATTAATGTTTCTATTAAATACAAATTAAATGGTATCATAGCTACTAATACTACTATCAACAGAAATGTATTTCCAAAATACCTTAAAAAGGTACCAGATGGTGGAATATCAGGTAGACCCTTGTTTGAAAAATCTAATAAAGTTTTAAAAAAAATAAAAGAGTATAGTAAAAATAATATACAAATTATAGGTTTAGGGGGAGTTGAAGACAGTATAACTGCATATGAAAAGTTAAGATTAGGAGCTTCTGCTGTGCAAATATATACCGGGCTAACTTTCAAGGGTCCTAATCTAATTGAAGACATTTTATCTGATTTATCAGTAATTATAAAATCTAATAAAGGGTAAAAATGGTTTATACAGTTAAAATTCTTTCAGAACTAAAACAAATAGAAAGTAAGTATAAGGCATTTATTATAGACATATGGGGAGTATTATGGGATGGATTAGAACCTTATGAAAAATCAATAGTTACTCTTAAAAAATTAGTTAGTTTAAATAAACCAATAATTTTATTATCTAATGCTCCCAGAAGATCTAATGTAGTTTCTAAAAGGCTCAAGGATATTGGCATAGATGATACTTGCTATGATACAATAATTTCATCAGGAGAAATATGCCGTGTAAAATTTTTAGAAAATAGAAGTAAAATAGAAAAATACGGAAATACTTATTATTTTATCGGACAAGCTGCAGACAAAACTATTACAGAATTACTGCCGCTGAAAGAAACTAAAAACATTAAAGAGGCTAATTTTTTACTGGTGTGTGAAGATAATCTTGGTAAATATAGAAAGGAATTGGATCTTGCATTATCTCTAAAGTTACCATTAATATGTGCTAATCCAGATAAAATTGTTATTAGAAAGACTGGTGAATTCCTTATATGTGCAGGAATAATGGCCGAATACTACTCTTCCAATGGTGGAATAGTATATAAATTTGGAAAACCCCTTAAAGAGACTTGCATATTACTTATTTTATAGAGTTCTTCGATTT
>CAYTJO010000084.1:2948-6176 GCA_964438215.1 uncultured Rhodospirillaceae bacterium | reverse complement strand
TTAATTCATCTTTAATATCTTGATCCTCTGCGGCTGATAAAAAATCATCGCTATTAAATCCATTTTTTTTTAATGTTGTAATAATATTTTTTGGTTCTGACAAATTTATATTGCTAGACCACATTGCATTAAACATTACTTCATTGTATTTCTCAAGAGTATTATTTTTTTTTGCATAAATAGCCCCTCTCATTAAATACAAAGTATTAACCGGGAAAGCATTGTTCATCATAAATTCAACATTATATTTGTCAGCATACATTTTTACATCATTGATCATCCACTTAGCTTTAGGAACCACTAAGCCAGGTGCTTTATTATCAGTTGCTTTAAAAATACCTCCTAATAAAACAGGAAAATAAGAAACTTTATAGGACTCAGAGTCAAGATTTTTTATTTGAGTCCACGCTAAATATGAAGTTGGACTACCATAATCATAATAAAATACTATACTTTTCAAATTAATTATATTTTTATAAAATTTTGAAAAAAAAATTGCAAATACCAACTGGCTATAAACTTTACAAAACTATTGAGGGAAAATTTGCTTCTCATATAGGGCCCTATTTTGTAAAAAATAAATTTCCATATACAATTTTCGGAACATATGTACAAAACTATCATTCAAACTTAAACGAAGTTGCGCATGGTGGTTTTTTAATGGCATATGCAGACTCAATAGGAGGCTACTATGCTTATAATACTGTAAAAAAATCAATTGTTACTATTAGTTTGAATTCTAATTTTATTAGGCCTGTTCCTGTAAATTCTTGGTTAGAAGCTAAAGGTAGCATTAAAAAATATGGTCGTAGACTAGTATTCGTCAATATAGATATGCATATTAAAAAAAAATTAGTTTTTTCGTCAACAGGTATTTGGCAAATAATAAATATTGATAAACATTAAATTTAATGTAAGTATATCATTTTTAAGAGAGGTTCTGATGAAAAAATTCAAATTTATATTAATTACTTTATTTAGTTTAATTTTTTTAATTGCATGTGAAAAAAAAGAAACAACGGGGCCAATTAAAATAGCTGCAATTGAACCACTTTCAGGCCCATATGCTGCAGTAGGCAAGGATATCATAGATACAGTAACCTATTCTGCATCAGTAATAAACAAAAACGGTGGTATTAATGGTAGAATGATAGAAATTATACCTATGGACAATGCTATGAAAGCTGAAAAAACCACAGAGTTATTAAGAAAGGCCATAGATGACGGTATAAGATTTGTTACTCAAGGTGGGGGATCAAGTCATGCTCTTAATATTATAAAACAACTTGAAAAATATAATTCTAGAAATCCTGGAAAAGAAGTTCTTTTTCTAAATAATTCAGCAGTAACCACTAGTTTTACAAATGAGGAATGTACTTTTTTTCATTTTAGATTTGACTCTAATGTTGATATGAAAGTAGCAGGATTAGTATCACATATGTCTAAAGATAATTCTGTTAAAAAAGTATATCTCTTTAATCAAAATTATGTTTATGGACAAACATTTAGAGAGACAGCAACTAGATTGTTAGGGAAAAATGCGCCCAATATAGAAATTGTAGGCGATGAATTAATACAGCCATTCGGGAAAGTACAAGATTTTAATCCATATATTACTAAAATTAAATTAAGTGGCGCAGATACTGTTTTAACTGGTAATTGGGGACCTGATGCTTATAGGTTTGTAAATGCTTTAAAAGATGCTGGCTTAAAAGTAAAATTATTTGGAATCTATATTTCTCAACCAGCTGGAATGGCAGCAATGGAAAAAAACCTACTTTTCAATGATGTAGTAGTCGTAAAAGAGTTTAATCCAACTAATTCTAAAGCTCCTTCTTGGTACAAAGAGTATGAGAAAGGTCATATTGAAGCAACAGGATGGACTCCTGACGCAGATAGAATGCGTTTTATGTTTGAAATGTTTAAATCCGCAATAGAAAAAACTAATTCTTTTGAACCGAAAGATATAGCATACGCGCTGGAAGGAATGGAGGGGAAAAGTATTGACGGAGGAAAAGTATTAATGAGAAAAGATGATCATCAAATTCATTTTGATATGCAAGCATTATTAGTTTCAGAAAAAACTGACCAATCTATATTATATAGAAATCGAGATTTTGATATGTCTTATGTAAACATTGGGAATATCCCTATGGAAAATATTACTCTGGATACTACATGTGACATGAAAAGACCCTAATAGAAACTTAAAATGTCTATAGAAGTACTTTTATTTATTATTTTTAACGGACTTCTGTATGGCATGTTTCTATTTATGCTTTCTAGTGGCCTTACACTGATATTTGGAATGATGGGCATTCTTAACTTTGCTCACGCGTCCTTTTTTATGATAGGCGCCTATCTAGGATATCAAATAAGTTTATATAGTAATTTTTGGATAGCTATTGTTCTTGCTCCAATTATTGTAGGGTATATAGGAGCATTAGTAGAAAAATATGGGCTTAGAAATATACATAAGTATGGCCACATTGCAGAACTATTATTTACTTTTGGCTTATTTTATATTATTGAAGAAATTGTTCAAATGGTTTGGGGAAAATCTCCTGTCCCTTATAAAGTTCCAGAATTATTAAACTTTCCACTAATTCAAATAAGTGGGATGGCCTATCCTGCTTACAGCATGTTTAGACTGGTTCTTTCTGTTCTTATTTTTTTGGCTATATACAAAGTATTGTCTAAAACTAAAACTGGTTTAATCATTAAAGCTTCTTTAACTAACCCTGAAATGGTAGCTGCACTAGGACATAACGTTCCTAGAGTCTTCAGCAATGTATTTGGATTTGGTTGTGGATTAGCAGGTTTAGCAGGTGTTATGGCAGGAAATGTTATAGGAACAGAACCTTCTATGGCCCTTTTGCTTGGACCGATAGTTTTTGTAGTAGTAGTTACAGGAGGACTAGGGTCAATAAAAGGAGCTTTAGTTGCATCTATAATCATTGGTATGATCCAAACTGCTGCTGTTTCATTAGAATTAAATTTAAATAATGCTTTTAAATACTTAGGCTATAATATTGATATTAATTCAACATTAAATCATTTTACTAGCATAACAATATCTCAATTGTCGCCTATAGTCCCATACTTGTTATTAATAATTGTGCTAATTGCCAGACCCAGAGGTCTATTTGGAAAAAGAGATGTTTAATACACTAAATAGTTATAAATTAATTTTTTATTTCTTTTTATTAATCAAATAATTTTTTTTAC
>CAYTJO010000084.1:0-2938 GCA_964438215.1 uncultured Rhodospirillaceae bacterium | reverse complement strand
TGCTTTGACTTTATTTTGTAAAATGGGAGTTTTAGTAATTTTTTCTGTAGCTTATAATATGCTGTTAGGACAAACTGGATTACTGTCATTTGGTCATGCTATCTATTTTGGACTTGCTGGATATGCTTCTATCCATTTCTTAAGTGGAATTAATAACAATTATTTACCTTCTATGCCTATTGTTGTTCTTCCATTTGTTGGAGCTTTTATAGGATTAATTTTGGGAGTTTTAATAGGGTATTTATCAACAAAAAGAATAGGCACGGCATTTGCTATGATTTCCCTTGGGTTTTGTGAGCTTGTAACTGCGTTAACATTAATTTTTGTTGTATTTTTTAATGGAGAAGATGGCATACAGGCAGACAGGGTAACTGGTAATGAGTTTTTTGGACTTACTTATGGACCCCAAAATGAAGTTTATTATTTAATACTTTTTTGGTGTATTGTAGCTGTAGGTATAATGTACCTTCTTACAAAAACACCTTTTGGAAGAATGTGTAATGCGGTCAGAGACAATCAACAAAGAGCTGAGTTTGTAGGATATGATGTAAGAAAAATAAGATGGATGGCCTTATCTTTATCTGCAATGTTTGCAGGCGCCGCAGGAAGCTTGCACGCAATTAATTATGAGCATATAGGATTTGAATCAGTTAGTTTAGTGCAATCTGGAATGGTTTTATTCATGGCATATATTGGAGGTATAGGAAACTTTCTAGGACCTATATTAGGTGCAGTATCATTAACTTACTTAGATACTATGTTATCAGATATTACAGAAGCATGGGTCTTATATTACGGAATTATTTTTGTATTGGTAATAGCATTTGCTCCACAAGGCATAGCAGGATTGATATTAATGCACGAACCTATTGTTAGAATTAATCCATCCTTGCTTAAAAAGTTAATGTTTCCTTATTTAGTTTTTTTATCAAGTATTTTGTTACTGGTTATTGGTTTCACAACCTTGATTGAATTGGTGCATTCGCTAAAATCAAATCATTCTCATTTAATAGTTTACTGGATTAAAATATCTAATGCAAATTTTTTCATCTGGGTAATTTCTGTTTTACTGGGAATCTCTGGAATAATAGCATGTAGAAAAAGTTATTATCAAACTAAAGAATCATGGAATGAAGTTATAGAAAAAATAAAATTGAGTTTAGTTAAATGAATTATCACCTAGAACTTAAAAATGTAAAAAAAAATTTTGGTTCAACTAGTATTATAAGGGGTGTAAACCTTAAAATAAAAAAAGGGGAAATACATTCACTGATTGGGCCTAATGGTGCTGGCAAATCAACTCTCTACAATCTTATTTCTGGAGTATACAATATAACATCTGGAAGCATAACATTTAATAATAAAAATATAGAAAATCTATCTTCACATGAAATTTTTAGACTTGGTTTATCTAGAAGTTTTCAAATAACTAATATTTTTCCTAAATTATCAGTTTTTGAAAATATTAGATGTGGTTTATTATGGAATTCAAACTATAAGTATTCTATCACTAGAATTTTAGATAATGAGAAAATTATTAATGATAAAACTAATGAAATATTAGATAAACTCTCACTTACTAAATTTACAAAAGAATCTGCTGGTTTATTAAGTTACGCAGATCAAAGAGCCTTAGAAATAGGTATTACAATAGCAGGAGGAGCTGAAACTATATTATTAGACGAGCCAACTGCTGGTATGTCTAAAAGTGAAATAGAAAGAGCAACAGGATTAATTCGTGACATCTCTAAGGATAGAACAATTGTAATAGTTGAACATGATATGGGGGTGGTATTTGATTTATCAGATACAATTTCTGTTTTAGTTTATGGAGAAGTTATTTGTTCAGATAAACCAGTAAATGTAAAAAATAATAAACAAGTCAAGGAAGCTTATCTTGGCACTTTTGGAAACTAATATGTTAAAAGTCAAAGATCTAAACTCTTACTACGGAAAATCACATATACTACGCGGCGTAAACTTATCAATAAATGAAGGAGAAATAGTTTCGCTTCTTGGCAGAAATGGTGTTGGTAGAAGTACGTTTATTAAAAGTGTTATGGGTATGGTAAAATCTGAAGGTTCTATCTTGTTGAATGAAAAGGAAATTCTTGGAAGGCCTATACATGAAATTGCAAACTTTGGTGTTAGTTATGTGTCTGAAAATAGAGATATTTTTCCAGATTTAACGGTAGAAGAAAATTTAGAGTTAGGTAAAAAAGAAAACAAATATGGAATAAAATGGAATTTGGAAGAATTATTTGATTTGTTTCCTAACCTTAAAGATAGAATTAAGGTTCCTGGAGGAGTTCTATCAGGAGGAGAACAACAAATGCTTACAATATGTAGAAGTCTTATGGGTTGTCCAAAATTAATTATGATAGATGAACCAACAGAAGGTCTGTCACCTCAAATGGTTGAAAATGTAGAAATGCTATTAAAAAAAATTTCAAGCAAAGGCGTAGCTATTCTTCTTGTAGAGCAAAAACTAACAATTGCCTTTAATTTATCAAGCAGATTGTATGTTATGGGGCAAGGAAAAGTAGTATTTGAAGGTAAACCAAAAGAAATTCAAAATAATAAAGAAATAATAAAGGAATGGTTAGAGGTATCCTAGTTGTCACTATTAAATAATATTAAAATCATAGATCTTACAAGATTTGTGGCTGGCCCACATTGTACTTTAGTATTATCTGATTTAGGAGCAGAAGTTATAAAAATAGAAAAGCCTAAAAAGGGAGATGATTTAAGAATAATAGGACCAAAATTATTAAACACTTCTTTATGGGCAGCTGTTTTAAATAGAGGTAAAAAATCTGTGTCCTTAGATCTAAAAACTAAAATAGGAAGAGAAATATTATTAAAACTAGTAAAAGAAGCTGATGTTCTGGTTGAAAACTTTAGACCTGGAGTAATGGAAAAATTAGAGTTAGGTTGG
>CAYTJO010000083.1:5244-6176 GCA_964438215.1 uncultured Rhodospirillaceae bacterium | reverse complement strand
AATATCTGACTTTTTTGAAATATAGTTTTCATATAATTTAGAACCATAAGTTGTTTTTACTCCTTCAACTTCTGTTATATCCTTAATTAGTACTGGGAGGTTACTAAGTACGGTATCTTTTTCTACCGCAGTTTCTTCAATTTTTCTATTTGCTCTTTCATTACATAAAGTGACTACTGCGTTTATAGAAGGGTTTACTTGATTAATTCTATTTATACTTGAGTCTAAAACTTCTTTAGGGCTAATCTCCTTTTTATGTAGTAAGGATATTAGATCACTTGCGGTAAATTTCCACAAACTATCAGTAGAATTAGTCATATAAAAAGTTTATTCTATAAAAGTAATTTAAAAAACAAAAAATGAGTCTCAAAAGAAATATAGATTTACTTGGAATTGGAAATGCAATTACTGATATTTTAGTTTCAGTAGATTACCAGTTTTTAGAAAAAATGAAATTTAATGCTGGGACCATGCATCTTGTTGATTTTAAAACCATTAACGCAATATTAAAAAAATTTATGGACAATAAAGTTTCTGCAGGTGGATCGGTCGCAAATACTATTTCTTTGGCATCAAATTTAGGAGATAGATGTGCATTTATAGGTAAGCGGAAAAATGATGATCAAGGAAAAATGTTTAGCGAAAGCATGAATGCTTCAAATATACTATTGCCTAATAGTGAAGTAGAAATTGGAGAACCTTCATCAACTTGCTTGGTAATGATTACACCTAATGGCGAAAGAACTATGCTTACGTATCTAGGAGCATCTACAAGTCTTAGTCAAGATGATGTTGATTTAAAATTATTAGAAAATACAAAAATGGTATATTTAGAGGGATATCTATTTGATTTACCAGAAGCAAAAAACCTGTTTAATATTATTGCTGATAAACAAAAAGAATATGGTATTGAACTAGCACTTAGTCTTTCT
>CAYTJO010000083.1:2413-5234 GCA_964438215.1 uncultured Rhodospirillaceae bacterium | reverse complement strand
AAACTAATAGAAAAAAAAATTAGAATTATATTCTCTAATCAGGAAGAAATAGAATCCTTGTTTGATTGTAGCATGGAAAAGGCATTATTGAAGGCATCTAATAAAGCGCTAATTAGTATTTGCACGCAAGGTAGAAATGGTTCTACCTTATGCAAAGAGGGAAAATTTATAAAAAGCAATGCTTTTAAAATAAATGTAAAAGATACAACAGGCGCAGGAGACAATTTTGCTGCTGGTTTTTTACATGGTTATATTAATAATTATTCTTTAAGCAAATGTTCTGAGCTAGGAAACTATTGTGCAGCAGAAACAGTTAAGGTTATTGGAGCAAGGCCTGATACTAATATCAAAGAACTATTAGAAAAAAATAAAATACTTGAAAATTGATAGATACATTAAAACTTTGCCTTAAAAGAAACCTTATTATATTTTTGACATAGGGATTTTTCTCAGGATTACCCTTGCTGCTGACTTCAGCTACTCTAGGAACATGGTTAGCTGATGTTGGAGTAAATAAAACTACTATAGGACTGTTTGCATTAGTAGGAATACCATATTCCTTAAAGTTTCTTTGGGCATCTTTTTTAGATACAAATATTAAAGTACTGTTTTTTAAAAAAATAGGGAGAAGAAAAATATGGATTTTAATATTTCAAATATTAATTTGCATTAATATATTTATTATGGCTCATATTGATCCTGTAACCAATACTATGCAGATGGCATTATTTGCTATTTCTTTGGCAGTATTTTCTGCATCACAAGATATAGCGATAGATGCTTGGAGGATAGAGATTAATAAAGAGAAGGAGCTTGGACTGGGAGCTGCTCTTTATGTTACAGGATACAGAATAGCATTATTAGCAGCTGGAGCTGGAGCATTGGTAATAGCAGATATTTATTCCTGGAAACTATCATTTATAATTTTATCTTCTATTTTTCCGCTAGGTATAATACTAGTATTGACTATAAAAGTTGAAGATCAAAAAAGGGATGAAAAAGTTTTAGAAAAAAGCTTTAAAAATATTATAGAAGAAAGAGTATTAAAACCATTTTATGATTTCATTATAAAAAGAAACTGGATATTTATACTTATTTTTATAGCTTGTTTTAAATGGGGAGATGCCTTACTTGGAGTATTATCTCAACCTTTTATGTTAGAAATAGGCTTTTCAAAATCCGAAATAGCAGCAATTTCTAAGGTCTATGGTTTAATAGCTACTCTAATCGGATTATTTATAGGTGGTTATTTTATTTCTAAATATGGAATTATTTTGTCTTTATGGATTACTGCATTTCTACAACTTTTCTCAAATTTAGTTTTTATATTACTAGCCCTAAAGGGTTACGACCTTTATATATTAATGTTAACAATTAGTGTAGAAAATCTTTCTGGTGGCATGGGAACAGCAGCATTTATTGCTTATTTATCAAGTTTATGCAATATACAATTTTCAGCTTTTCAATATGCATTACTATCTTCATTTATGTCATTTTCTAGAACGTGGCTTGCTTCTCCTGCAGGTTGGATTATTGATAACTTAAGTTGGGACAAATACTTTAATTTTTTTGGTATTAACCTAATTCAGAATTCATCATGGATTGGTTTTTTTATAGTCACTGCTTTATTTTCTATTCCTGCTATTATTTTATAACATTTTGTTCAAGATAAGAGGAAATAGTATGGCTATAAAAATAAATTTTAATAATTCTTTTAGTAATTTACCAAATAAATTCTACTCTAAGATTTTTCCAGAAAAGACAAAAAGCCCTAATCTACTTATTTTGAATAAAAATTTATGTAATGAACTAAATTTAGATTACAAAGATTTATCATCTTCTGAAGGTGTTAACTTTCTGTCAGGCAATTCAGTATTAAAAAATTCAAACCCCTTGGCAATGGTTTACGCAGGTCATCAATTTGGAAATTGGGTGCCACAACTAGGAGATGGAAGAGCGCTACTTTTAGGTGAAGTGATAGCAAAAAATAATGTGAGATATGATATACAGTTAAAGGGTTCTGGCAGAACTCCATATTCAAGAGGAGGAGATGGCAAGGCATGGTTGGGGCCAGTTATTAGAGAGTATCTTGTCAGTGAGTATATGAACAAAATAAACATTCCAACAACAAGAAGTTTATCAGCTATCACTACAGGAGATAAAGTATTCAGAGAAACAGAACTACCAGGAGCTATCCTTTGTAGAGTGGCAAAAAGCCATATTAGAGTGGGAACTTTACAATACTTTCATTATAATAAAGACAAAGAAGCAATGCATTTGTTGATTAATTATTTAATTAACAGAAATTATCCATACATTAAAAGTAAGAGTAATAACTATTTAGAACTGTTTAAAGAAATTGTGAAAAAGCAATCAGAGCTTATATCAAAATGGTTATCAGTGGGATTCATTCATGGAGTAATGAACACAGATAATACGTCATTAGCTGCTGAAACTATTGATTATGGTCATTGCGCATATTTAGATAATTATGAACATAAAAAAGTATTTAGCTCCATTGACACAATTGGAAGATATAGCTATGGAAACCAAACAAATGTAATTATATGGAATATGGCATGCTTAGCATCTTCTATATTATTTTTAATTGATAAGGATAAAGAGTCAAATCAGAAATTATTTGAGAAGGAGATAGAGAGCCTAACAGAACTAAACAATAAAAATTGGCTAGGAGAATTCAGAAAAAAACTTGGACTTAAAAGAAAGAACAAAAAGGATGAAAAATTAATAAAAGACTTTCTGGGAATCTTAGAAAAAGAGAATCTAGATTTTACTAACTCGTTTAGATTGTTGCTAAGTG
>CAYTJO010000083.1:0-2389 GCA_964438215.1 uncultured Rhodospirillaceae bacterium | reverse complement strand
AAATTGATAATAAAGGTTTTTTAATTTCTCAAAGTGATGACTTTAAAAAGTGGAAATACAATTGGATAAAAAGAATAAAAGAAGAAGAAACTAAAACTAGCGTTTCTCAATTACTCAGAATAAGTAACGCAGCTTTCATAATGAGAAACCATTTAGTTGAAAGAACTATAGAAGATTTATTATTAGGTAAAAAAGATATGTTGAAAAAAGTTTTATTAGCTACAGAACAACCTTACAATAAACAAGAAGAGCTTCAGGAAATGTATATTAAGCCAACTACTAATCAGCTAGTTCATCAAACTTTTTGTGGAACTTAATAGGTAGATTTTTAAGCCTGATTCAAAATAATTTCTACAGTATCTTTTCTATTTTTATGTTTCATTCCTAGCAAGGGCTGAAACGAAGGAACTTTAGATTTGCTAAAGTCAATACTTTCAAATTTCATATTTTCTAATAAATCTTTATATTGTTCACCTGAAGCTAGAATTTGATTGGCTTTAAGATTTAATAGTCTTACTAAAACAGTCTTAAATTTAAAAATTTTCATGGCATCATATCTATGATGTCCATTTATTATATACCCATCAACATCAATTGTAATGGGAGCATATTTAAGTTCTAAAATTCTACTTACTTGCTTATAAAGCTTTTTAAAAGATCTTTTTCTTTGAATACTTTTTATGTCTCTTAAAAATATAGTACCCAAAATTCCAATATTCTTTATTTGAGGAAGAGGTTCCCCATTAGTTACTTCTTTATTAAAAGAATTATCCATATACTCTTCTTGATTAGTAACTGTATATTTTTTTTTACTAAGAAAATTAAGAACTTTCTTCTGCACAAAGGCATCATTATAGGAATATGATTTAAATTTTTTCACTAATAGTTCTTTTTTAAAAATACTAAAAAAGAAAAATATAAAAGTCAATCTAGTGAATACCCTGTGGACCTTACAGTTCTAATTAATGCAGAAAACCCCTGAAGGTTAATAGCCTTTCTTAATCTTCTTATATGTACATCTACTGTTCTAATCTCTAAATCAGAGTCTAGCCCCCATAGTTGATCTAAAAGTTGTTCTCTAGAAAAAACCTGTTTAGGATTAATTAAAAAATGTTTTAATAAGTCAAATTCTTTAGGGCTTAATTTTATTTCAGCCTTGCTTCTAAATACTTTATGACTTTTAAGATCTATAGATATATCTTTGTAATCTATAGTTTTAGAAAATTTTTCTGGATAAGTTCTTCTTATAACAGCTTCAACTCTTACCATAAGCTCTTTATGAGAAAAAGGTTTAGATAAATAATCATCTGCTCCTGAAGTAAAGCCAGCCAACTTATCTTCTTCCTCATGTTTTGCTGTAATGAAAATAACTGGTATAGAGGAAGTAAGATCTTTTTTTTTAATAGTTCTTAAAAATGATAGGCCAGACATGCCAGGAAGCATCCAATCTAAAAGAATTAAATCAATTTTTTTTTCTTGGCATATTTCAAGTCATTCTTCTGCATTATAAGCGGTTAAAACAGAAAATTTATTACTAAGATTATAGTTAATAATTTCTCTTATACTTACATCATCTTCTATAACAAGGATATTAATCATTCACTAATTTTTGGCCTGTCTGGAGCTTGTACTTCTCCTGTAGCCATATAAGAAATAGAGTCAGCTATATTTGTAGCATGATCCCCTATTCTTTCTAAATTTTTAGCTATAAAAAGCATATGTGTTCCGGGCACTACTAATTTAGATTCATTAGACATTTTTTCTAAAAGTTCGTTGAAGAAATGTTTATATTGTTTATCAATATCTAAGTCTTGCTTTCTAACAATTTCTGCTAGTTTAAAATCTTTTCTAGCAAAACAGTCTAAACTTTTTTTGAAAAGTTTCATGGCGGATGAAAACAAGTCTACAATATCTTTTTTTTCATTTTCAATATTATGTTCAATTAATATTATATTTCTTTTATTTACACTACTAATTAAATCCCCTATCCTTTCCATATAGCCTGCAATTCTTGTACACCCTACTAACACTCTAAGGTCAACTCCCATAGGTTGTCTTTTAGCTATAAGCATTTGTATTTGATTAATTATAGAGGTTTCTAAATCATCTATTTTTTTATCATTTGATATAACCTCTTTGCTAGCATCTTCACTTTTTTGGTCAAATGCGATTATGGATTTTTCATACATGTTTTCTAAAATTCTTCCCATTTCTAATAAACTCTCATTTAGGTTTGAGAGTTCATTATTAAATGAAGTAGATATATGATCATGTGAGCCAATCATTTTTATTCTCCTTTCTTATCCAAACCTTCCTGTTATATAGTCACTAGTTTTTTCTTTTTCTGGAGAGGTAAATACTTTGTCTGTATTTCCAAACTCTATTAAAG
>CAYTJO010000082.1:5812-6287 GCA_964438215.1 uncultured Rhodospirillaceae bacterium | reverse complement strand
TAAATTAGTTAGAACTTCTAGACAGATTTTACATGAAACTGGAAGAGAGCCTTCGCCAGAAGAATTAGGCGAACATCTCGAAATGCCTATCGATAAAGTTAGAAAAGTTATGAAAATAGCAAAAGAACCTGTTAGTCTGGAAACACCTATAGGAGATGAAGATGATACTAATCTGGGGGATTTTATACAGGATGTAAATGCTATTATTCCTCTAGATTCAGCTATAAATACAAACTTAAGAGAAGCGACAACTAAAATTTTATCTTCTTTAACTGCTAGAGAAGAGAGAGTGCTAAGAATGAGGTTTGGAATAGGAGTGAATAGAGATTACATGGCACTATGGGAAATATCAATGGAATTAAGATTGAGTGAAGAAAGAATAGGTCAGTTAGTGAGAAAAGCAGTAAGAAAGTTAAGACACCCATCTAGGGGATTGAATGAGTTGTGGGAAGCTGCGTAAAGAATATGGTACTGT
>CAYTJO010000082.1:738-5802 GCA_964438215.1 uncultured Rhodospirillaceae bacterium | reverse complement strand
AGCATCTTTCATGATCTAAAAAACTTAGAAGTTTTCTTGATAATAATTGAACATGGGGCCTGTAGCTCAGTTGGTTAGAGCAAACCGCTCATAACGGTTTGGTCGTAGGTTCGAGTCCTACCGGGCCCACCATTTTAAAACATAATATTTTCTTATTATCTACTTAGCATGTTTTATATCTAAAAATTAATTATCTTTTTTTTTAAATTATGTTAAGATGTATCCTACATAATTAGGGGGAGTTTATATGTTTGGTTTGGAAGCAAAGGTAATATGGTTACTTATTTTTGTAGCTTTATATTGGTCTTATTGTATATATTGGGGTGTTAAAGGGGCAAGACAATCTAAAACTGCTGGGGATTACTTTATAGCTGGTAGATCTATATCGATTTGGGTTTTTGTTCTTGCTGCTACAGCGACTTCTTTTTCAGGTTGGACCTTTATGGGACATCCTGGGCTAATATACAGAGATGGATTTCCTTATGCATATGCTTCTTTTTATGCCATAACTATTCCTTTTACTGGGGTATTATTTTTAAAAAGGCAATGGATGTTAGGAAAAAAGTTTGGTTTTGTTACTCCAGGAGAAATGTTCTCTGAATATTTTAAATCTGATACTATTAGACTTTTAATTGTATTAGTAGCGGTGGTATTTTCTGTTCCTTACTTAGGAATTCAACTAAGAGCGTCCGGTTTCTTATTTAACGTATTAACTGATGGAATGCTAGGAGTCAATGTAGGAATGATTCTGTTGTCATTAGTTGTTGTTATTTATGTTGCTTCTGGTGGTTTGAGAGCTGTTGCATATGTTGATACTATGCAATGTATTTTATTAGCAGGTGGAATTATTGCGCTTGGATTAATTTCTTTTTCTTACATTGGTGGATTAGCTAATTTAACAGAAGGAATTGTAACTCTTACTCAAAGTGATACCAAACTTACAAAAGATGGGTACAGTCATTATGTAGCCATACCAGGAATCATACAATTTGTAGATGCAGGATCAAAAGCCGTGGGAGGACCATGGACAGGAATAATGATATTAACTTATATGTTTGCATTAATGGGTATACAATCAGCACCAGCATTTACTATGTGGGCTTTTTCAAATAAAAGTCCTAAACCATTTGCTCCTCAGCAAGTTTGGGCTTCAGCATTTGGTATTGGTGCTATTCTATTCTTTTTTACAGCCGTTCAAGGTATAGGGTCACATTTTTTAGGTGCTAATCTTGATATGGTTACTAATAATCCAGAAGTGGTTAACAATGTAATTGGTCCTAATATAGGAGGTAAGGACTTAATGGAAACAGCTAGTAAACAGGGAGGACTTGTTCCACAGCTTATAAATCTCATGGGAGACTCAGCTCCTTGGCTAGTAGGGCTTTTATCAGTTTGTGCCTTAGCAGCCATGCAATCAACGGGGGCTGCTTAAATGTCTACAGCAGGAGCAATGATTACAAGGGATATTGTAAAAAGATATTTACTTCCTAATGCATCTGACACTCAACAGAAACTTTTTGGAAGACTCTTTGTAATAGTTATAGTTGCACTTGCATTATTAGTAGCAGCAACAGCTACTGACGCACTGGTATTACTTGGAGGACTAGCAGTAGCATATGGTTTTCAGATGTGGCCAGCATTAATTGCAATTTGTTTCTGGCCTTGGCTTACTAGAGCTGGTATTACTTTAGGTTTAATTGCAGGACTAATTGCTGTAACTTGTACTGAGTCTATTGGTCAATCTTTAGGAATTTCAGGATGGGGAAGATGGCCTCTTACTATTCACTCAGCTGGTTGGGGTATATTTTTTAATCTTGGCACTGCTATTGTAGTTTCATTTTTTACTCAAAATCAAGAAGACCATAATCATAAGATGAAATTTCATAATTTTTTAAAAGATTATGCAGGGCTTCCTTCAGAAAAAAAGAATTTAGTTCCTATAGCTTGGATTATTACTTTATTATGGTTTTTCTTTGGTATAGGACCAGGAGCAGTCATAGGAAATTGGATTTTTGGTGATCCTACCAATCCAGCTACTTGGATGTTTGGTATTCCTTCTATATGGACGTGGCAAATATTATTTTGGATCATAGGTGTTTATATGATGTGGATGCTAGCTTATAAAATGGAATTATCTACGCCTTCTAAGAAAGATATTTAAAAAACCTTAATGAAGAAATGTTGTCAGACTTAATCGAGAAGCTAATTCTGGCAACTCTTCTTAGCATTTGTTTGGTATTTCCAGTATATAAATTTATATTTATTTTATCTGCTAGGAAATATTCTGAAGAAGGTTATAAAATTAATAAAAAAAAATTACAAAAAAAATCCCTTATTTATTCAACTTTAATAACTATTACATTTTCTTTTATATATAGTATTCAAGTCTTTTAAAATGAAAATTAAGTATAATATTCTTAAAATTATAGCCATAACTTTTGGACTTTTTACATTTTGCTGGATGATACATGATTTTTTATCTAACAAAAAAAGTATAAATAAAAATTATATAAAAGCTAATGAATCCTTTTTAGAAAAAAAATATAAGCAGGCTCATAAATATTATGAAGTGGCATTAAACCAAGATCCCCAAAATATTTACTTTTTAGAGGGTAAAGCTAGAGCTTTATTTAGAATGGGAAACTTCTCTGAGGCTGAAAAAATATTTAAAAAAATTATTAAGAAGGATGAGACATTTGTTGCAGCTTTTGCTAATTTAGGTATCTTATACGATTCTACGGGTGAATATAAAAAAGCAGTAAAATATTATAAGCTGGCTGTTAGTAAAGAAAGTAAAGTAACTAAGGGAATTTCTTGGTTTAAAAGATTTTTAAGAAATATTCATTTTAAACCATCCAGTGTTGAAGACCGTTTGATTTTTCTTCAAAATCAATTAAATTCTGAAACAAATAATTTAAAACTTAGAAATTTAGAAATTGATAACAAACAACCAGATTTTGAAATGTAATCATCCTAAAATATCTGTAAGTAAAACTCTAATACAAAAAAGCAGTGAAATTGCTCCAAATAATAATCTGACGAAGTCCTTGTTTCCATTTTTATCTTTAAATGTGAGACCATGCCACGCTATGAATGCTGTTACTATTACAAAAAGAAGGTTCATAAATCTTTTGATGAAATTTTAATTAAATTTCTTTGTTTTATATTAAGTTTATTCCTGTCAAAATCTTTAATTAACTTTTCAAACTCTAGATGCCAGTTAATTTCAGCATTTAAATGCATAAAAACTGACCCTAATCCAATTGCTGCTCTATCAACCAATACAAACTCTTTAGGTGGCTTTATTCCTCCAAATTTTTTAAGTTTCTTTCTTACTTCTCCTAGCAATTCTTTTCCGTAAGAAGATGTATTATGATTTTGAATTTTTCTAATTTTATTTTCTAAAAGTGGTCCATAAAGATAAAGAGCCCATATATTGAGAGTTTCTATTAGATCATTATTTAATTTAGTGAAACCCCAGCTTTTATAGGCTTCAGCAGCTAGATTGTTATTTTCATTTTTTAAAGCAATATAAAGCTTAATTACTGCTTCAACAAATTCTCCTCTAAAAACTCTTATACATCCATAGTCAAGTAGATTTAATGTTTTACCATCATTAGCAATTGTATAATTGCCAGGGTGTGGGTCTCCGTGTATTATTCCATACTTGTAAAACGGAATATACCAAGCATGAAATAGATTTATGGCTATATTATTTTTAATATTGTAATTAGTTTTATAAAAACTATTTAGGGTTTTTCCTTCTAACCAAGACATAGTTAAAAGTTTAGAAGTAGATAAATTAGAGATAGTTTCTGGGACCTTAATTAAATTATTATATAAAAATATATTTTTATAATAATTCATATGCTGGGCTTCTTTAATGTAGTCTACTTCTTCTATTAACCTTTCTTCTAATTCATTGTAAATATCTTCAGTAATAATTGAACTATCTATTTGTTTATATACTTTTAAAATCAACTTTAGTTGTTTAAGATCTGCTTTTATTGCAGACTCCATATCGGGATATTGAAGTTTACAAGCAACTAATTCTTTATTTTCTTTTAAAATAGCTTTATGAACTTGGCCTAGTGAGGCAGCTTTATTGGCTATTTTTTCAAAACTGTAAAAATTATTAAACCAGTCATTACCTAATTCACTTCTCATTCTTCTTTTGACAAAAAGCCAATTCATGGCTGGAGCTTCTGCCTGAAGTTTAGATAATTGTTCAGCATATTCTTTTGGAAGAGCTTCAGGAATTGTAGCTAGTATTTGAGCGACTTTCATTATTGGCCCTTATAAGTTACCTAAAAGTTCTGTTAATTCTGAGGGAATATTATTGTTGGGAATTACTAATATATTTTTGGTTGAAGTTTTTGCTAAAAAGCTTCCTACGTTTGTTCCTACTTTAAAAATTCTTTTTGTTTCTTTTACCAATAAACTATACTATTTAATATTATTGAAGTACTCGAGAGTCTATTCTGCTGCTATTTTTGAACTTTTATGTTTGGTTCTATTTTTAAAAGTTGCTAGTCTTTTTTTAAGTTCATTTTCAAAAAGCTTGATATTTTTTATTTTAATGTGACCATAACCTTTAACTAAAGCAAAAGATTGTATAACCTTATTTGCATCATTATAATTATTTTTACTTAGTTTTTTATTTAGATAATCTATTGTCTTAAAGCATTCTTTTACTAATTTTCTTTCTAGTTTTCTTTCATAAGTGTAAGAAAATGGATCAAAAAAAGAATTTCTCAGAAACTTCATTCTTTTTAAAATATTAAAAAAATATAAGATTTTTGAAGTTAATTTTATTTTTTTCGGTTTTCCTGTAATTTTATCCTTGAGACCTAAAAAAGGAGGAGATAAATGTAAATAAATCTTGTCATAACTTTTAAAACTCTCATTTAATTCTTTTTCAAATCTTCCATCTGTAAATAATCTTGCAACTTCATACTCATCTTTATAAGCCATAGTTTTGTAAAGTAGATTGATTATACTTTCTAAATAAGTGTCGTCTTTAATTTCTAACTTATTTAGTTTATTTCTAGTTTCAAAAAGTTT
>CAYTJO010000082.1:0-728 GCA_964438215.1 uncultured Rhodospirillaceae bacterium | reverse complement strand
TGATATTTTGATAATTAATTAAGTCTTTATATTTAAGTTTTATTAACTCATCTATGCTGAGTTTTTTTTTCTTATCTTTTCCAATATTTAACTTATTCATCAAGAATTTTATATTGTGAGCTGCTATTCTACCCCAATTAAAAGCATTAATATTTTCACTTGTTTTGATATTATTTAACTCTATTGCTTTAATAAATGACTCAATTTTAATTGGAATAAGACCTTTTTGCAAAGAATATCCAACTTGAAAAATATTACTGTAAATATTATTACCAAAAATTAATTGTGAAATCTCTGAGGTATTTAAGAATTCACTTTTTAAACAATAATTCTTTATTAAACTTTTATTTAGCGAGCTATCATTAGAAAAATTAGGGTTTAGTACAAATTGAGATAAAGGGGTCTCGTTATCATTTATTATAGCAGTTGTTTTCTTTGGATTAATGAGATCACGCACTTCTTTATTAGCAGAAACTACTAAATCTGTCCCTAGTAAAAAGTTGGCTGAATTATCATTAATTTGTGAAGAAAAAATTTTTTCGGAATTTTTGGCAATTTTAATGTGAGATATGACAGCACCACCTTTTTGTGCAAGTCCAATTTGATCTAATACTGTAACTTCTTTATTTTCTAGGTGAGCGGCCATACCTAAAAGTGCTCCTATAGTTACGACGCCAGTTCCTCCAATTCCTGTAACCACTATATTATATGCTTTATTATGTTTAGGT
>CAYTJO010000081.1:2006-6336 GCA_964438215.1 uncultured Rhodospirillaceae bacterium | reverse complement strand
TCAGGTTCAGCTGGTTTAGTTTCTTTAGCTTCTTTAGCAGTTTCAGGTTCAGCTGGTTTAGTTTCTTTAGCTTCTTTAGCAGTTTCAGGTTCAGCTGTTCCTTTATCATTATCTGATATTTCTGTAATTTTTGCTAAGCCTTCTTTTTCTAGTGCATCTGCATCAGTTTTGCTTACATCTATTACCACACCTTCTGGAAACCTAACTCCATTTACTATGCCAGACTTTAGCATCTCTACTCTAACCCATTTTTCTGCATCATCTTGCTCAGATATATTTGTATTTTCTAAATTCTTTGGGTATATATCTTTTAATTCTTTTCTTTTGCTTGTTAAATTAGAATTATTATCTCCTAAAAATTCTTTTTTAGTATAATCTCGTAAAACTTGAACTCTAGCAGATAGAGCCGCTAATCTATTTATATTATTAGTTTCATTTAGTAAAATCTCATTAACTATCTCTGCAACTTCTTTTATTGACTTTCCGCTAATTCTATCTAACAAAGCGTCTCTCATTTTTAAAATTTCTGGTGCTAGGTTCATAATAACTCCTATTTTATATAAGTATCATTTTGGCATTGTATTTGCAAATATTGCCAATGCGGCAACACCTCATTACAAGGCTAGAGATATAGATTTTAATGCAGAAATAAAAAAAAATCAAAGTAGTGGTCCTATTAAAGTCACAGATAATCAACATATTCCAGTAATGAGACCAGCCTCACCAGGAGCAATACAGTATAGAAAAAATATAAATCCTAGTTTAGATGGTAATACGGTAGAGCTTGCTGTTGAACAACTTCAGTTTGCTCAAAATTCTATGAAGTACCAAAGCACATTATCTTTTTTAAGCGGAAAAGTTAATACTTTGATGTCAGCGATAAAGGGGGAATAAATTTATGGGAATTAAAAATGTATATGATGTAGCAGCAAGAGCGATGTCTGCGCAAATAGTTAGGATGAATGCTATAGCATCTAACCTAGCTAATGCTAACAATGTATCTGGTAATAAAGATGATGTTTATCAACCATTGAGACCAGTTTTTAAAACTATTTACTCGGATAAACTTAAACAAACAGGGCTATCTACTGTTGATGCAATTAGAGTAGAAAAACTAAACAGAGAGCCTATTAAAACTTATCAACCCAATCATCCAGCTGCAGATGAGGAAGGCTATATATATAAGGCAGCTGTTGATATGGACGAGGAAATGGTAGAAATGTTGGAAACCCAAAGACAATATACCAATAATATAGAGGTTTTTAATACAATAAGAAATTTAACTATGAGATCATTATATATAGGAAAGTAAAGGTATTAAAATTGACTGAATTAAATAAGGCTTCTCAACAATCTTTGCAGAGAATATTAGATAAATTGGGAGTAAAATCTACAGAGGATAAAAAAGTAGCACAGAATAAATCAACTTTAGGACAAGAAGATTTTTTAAAGTTGATGACTACACAGTTACAAAATCAAGATCCTTTTGCTCCGATGGAAAATGGAGATTTTATAGCTCAAATGGCTCAGTTTTCTACTGTTACAGGAATTACTGAAATGGGAAACCAAATGAAGGCAATTAATGATAAATTAGACAGTTTTAGGATAGCCACAGCCTCTCAATATTTAGGACATTCAGTTCTAGTTCCAGGAAATGTTGTTAGACCAAATGGAAATAGTAACATTGACGGAGTAATAGATGTTCCAAATGCTACTACCAAACTGCAGTTGTTTTTTCAAAAAGAAAATGGTGAAATACTAGAACAACTAGATTTAGGAGGCCAAAGTAGAGGATTAGTTGGTTTTTCATGGGAGAATATTCCTGAAGAAATACAAAATAATAATGAGAAAGTATTTATTTCAGCATTCCTTGGAGATAATCCTGATCAGGCTTTAGCTACTTCAGTTTTTTCAAAGGTAATGGGAACCTCAACAGAAAATAATAAAATAAAATTAGATGTTGATGGATATGGCCTAATTGATGCAAGTAATGCCGTTAGGTTTAGAAATTAATTTATATAATTAGGAGAAAAAAATATGTCATTCTATACAGCGTTAACAGGTCTTAATGGTTCGCAGGCCGATATATCAGCAACTTCAAATAATATTGCAAACGTTGCGACTACTGGATATAAGAGGTCAAGAGCCGAATTTGGTGATATATTTGCTACCTCTCCTCTTCAGAACTCTTCTTCTTCAATTGGTTCTGGTACAATTTTAAAAGGAATTAAACAACAGTTTACCCAAGGAAATATAGCTTCATCTCTTAATGCCTTGGATTTAGCAATTTCTGGACAAGGATTTTTTGCATTAAAACCTTCTGCAACTTCTAACCAGACTGTTTTTACTAGAAATGGTGCATTTAGTGTTAACAACGATAGATTTATTGTTGACTCTTCTGGTCAGTTTGTTTTAGCACTTCCCGTTAGTGCTGATGGATCTGTAGAAGGTAGTACAATTGCAGATGCTAAGGCTTTAAAATTAGCACTTGAGTCAGGTGAAGCAAAAGCTACTGAAAATATGCAGTTGGCAGTAAATTTAAATTCATCTTCACAAGTTTTTGATAATTATGATATTGGCACTTTTAGGCAAGATGATCCGAGTACTTATACAGCATCTACATCTATAACAATTTTTGATAACTTAGGAAAACCAGTTATTGCAACAGTTTATTTTATTAAAACACAAGTTGCATCCGGAGATAATAATACTCATAAATATCAAACTGTCTTTGTAGTTGATGGTAATGTTATTGATCCAGCATTATCTGAAGCACTAGATACAACGAGTGGAGAAGCTTTATATGTTGATAGGTTTGGACAATTAGTTAAGGAGTCTGAAGTACCAAAGATCGCTGTTAAATCTATTAGTAGTCCACTTTATTATTTAGATGATTTAGATACACCATTGGCCTCATCTGCTGCTTCCGTTACTGGGACTTCAGTAGAAGGAGCTTTTGAAGAAGTAGGAGATACGATTACAATTGTAACTGATCCTTTACAATATAATTCCACTTATGAGTCTAGTAGTTCAAATACGAAAACATTTTGGGGTAAAGATTTTTTAACAGTTAGAGTAGACGATGAAGGTGGAGATAAAGCTTTTACTAGTGTCGATATTAGACCAGGAACGTATACTGCAGAAACTTTAGCTGCAGAGGCACAAAGAGCTATAAATAATGCTCTTAGTGATGATAAAAAAATATCACTAGATCCTACAAAAGACGGAACATTTTCAATTAAGTTTAATCAGATAAATGCTGATGATGAAGTGGTAGCGTTAGATCCTATTTCTGTTAATTTATTAACTGATACCTTTGTAACAAGCAGTTTATTTACATCTGGAATAGCTAACGAAGCAACTCCTAATATGAGTAGAGATGAGTTTTTAGCTCATGCTCAATTGAGAGTTAATGCTGCATTAAACAGAAAAGCAGTTAGTGCGAATGAAACAGATGTTGCAGCTTCGACATTAGGAGTAAACACTAAACTTTTTGCAAGAACTGTTGGTTCTGCAATGGAGACTATTCATACCAATTCAGAAGTTTTTTCTTTTGATTATTATAAAAATGCATCTGATCCAACAACTGTTGATGCAGAAAATGATTTAAACAACAAATATTTAGCTTATTCCTATTATAATAATTCACCATCATTAAAGGTTTTTAATAATAGATTAGGAGCCGCAAAAAACGCAAATGGAAATACAGTTGTAAATGACTCTTCAGGTCTTAAAGTATACCTAAACTCTAGTGATGCTGCATCCTTGAATGTAAATGATAGTACAACATGGCCATCTAAGGTTATGATAGTAGGTAGGTTTACTGATACTTCTGGTACAAATAATACATCATTTGGAGAGTCTAAATTAGATGGAAGAGAATTTACTGTATCAAGTGTTAAAGCTGATGCAACTAGTGGGCAAAAATATTTACTATTATCTACAACAGATACTGATACCGTAAATATAACAGATACAGATGTACAAATATTTCATACTGAAGCAACTGATGTAGAGGCTTTCTTTGAAGGAGGAACTGATGTTTTTGATGGATCCACAACAAATTTTAGTAGTAGCAAAGTAGTATTAAGAGAAACATTTAAGCATTCTTACAAAAATACTGATGTTTCATTAGAAAGTAGGGGTTGGAACGGTGGACCTGCAGAAGTAGTTACGTCGTCATCTGCAATGACTGGTGATATCACTATAGGAGTAGATGGTGGTGCTACCTCAACAATCGAAGTTAGTATAGATGCTGGATTAGACAATGATGGAATAGCACAAGCAATAGAAGATGATCTTAATGATGTGACAGATGGCCTAGGTAGTG
>CAYTJO010000081.1:0-1996 GCA_964438215.1 uncultured Rhodospirillaceae bacterium | reverse complement strand
GCAATTGTTAAAGATGTAGCAAGAAGATTAATAGGAACAAATTATAAAGTAATGTCGAATACAGGAACATCTAGTGGTGCAATTGCTTTGTCATCTATTGATGCAACTCTTGACTCCCTGAATTTAGACGAAATTAAGGGATGGATAGGGTCAGAAACTAGTGCAATTTCTTCTACTACTGCTTCTGATTATGGTCAGACTTTTACAGTTCCAGCTGATCAAACCATATCTTTAAAAGTTGATGGTACCTCCAATATGGCAGATATAACAATAACTGAAGGAAGTTATACAAATACAAGCTTAGCTACAGAAATGACAACTCAAATAAATGACGATATGAGTTTTTCAGATGTAACTGTAGTTTGGACAGGTGAGTCTTATGCTATAACACATGCTTCTTCAGCTATAACTGAAGTTGTAGTAACTGATGCGTTAGATGCTCATGTAAAACTAAGTGCCTTATCTGGGGGAAAAACTTCAGATTCTGGGGCAGATACAACAGGGTATGCAATTTTTTCAAACTTTAAAACAATCTTAAAAGGTAATGCAACAACTGGAGAAGGAGATTTATACAAACTTGGTTTAGCTGGGGATTCTGATACTGCATCGTATAGTGAGCATAATATAGGTGCACAAAGTTTTACAACTGCAACAACTACAACAGATTGGGTAAATGAAAAAAAACCTCCGGTAAAGATAGCATATGATGTTGAAAATCAAAAGTTTACATTTGAAGGAGATGGATCAATTATAGGACCGAGTCAATCAAGTAAGTTTTATTCTTTTTCAGTATTTGGACCTTCTACGACTACTAATAGTATAGGTTTAAAAGCATCTGCAAATGCTCCAACTTCATTAGTTGGAGGTGGAGAAAAGCTAAGCTCAGAGCCATTAATATTCAAAGGTACTAACGTTTCTACCAACCAAGCTTATGGAGTAACAGTTTCATATAACTCCAACTTAAAAAGATATACTATTAATAGTGCAACTACCGGTGAAAAAATACTTGCAGATGGAGCAGTTGGTGTTTCAGAAACTACAACAGCCTCTAATATAGAAGTAGGAAGGTTAGCAATTACTAGTGGAATTGTAACTGCCAATGAAGGTGGTTTCGGTGGAACTAATGCACTATTTGGTCTTGGTACAGCTACTGCTGTAAGTAGCACTGCATCAGGTACTGCAAGAGGTCTAGCTTCTCAACCTGCTGTGTTAAGTGGTAAAACTTCTAATGAAGACTTGTCAAAAGAATTTTTTCTATCTGCTTTATCTCAAGAAAATGTGTTTTTGATGAATGTTGATGGCATCAGTTCTCCAGTAAGAGTTCCAGAAGGAACATATACAGGTTCTACACTAGCAGCTGCATTACAGTTAAGAATTAATCAGATGGAAGGCACTACTGGTAAAACTGTTAATGGTGTAAATGTTGCTTATGATTTAGCAAATAATAGATTAACTTTTACAACTGGTACAACTGGTCCCAAAAGTCAGATGTTTGTATCTGGTGCAGCTAGATTAGGGCTAGATGATTTAGATGTAGCAGCTGGTACTACTCCTGTAATCTTTGATTTGCCATCTTCTGCAGCTACAATTGATGGTAAAAACGCTTATGTTAACTCAAACACTGAAATTGTAACAGTAGCTCCAGAGGATATGTTTGATCCTAATGATGCGACAGTTAAAGCTTATACAAGAGTTTTTCTAAAACCTGGAGAATTAACCTTTGATACAAAAGGATTGATAGTAAGTCCAACTCAACAAGTAGAATATAAAGGTGACTTTCCTGCAGATATTGATTTAGGAAAAGATGCTTTATCTATTGATTTAGATTTGAGTTTTGGAGATTCTACACAGTTAGCATCTCCATTTTCAGTGACTTCTGTATCTCAGGACGGTCAAACAGTAGGACGATTAGATGGATTAGATATTGATGCATCAGGATTAGTTAGGGCTAAATATAATAATGACCACGTTATAGAACTTGGTTCTAAAGAGTTGT
>CAYTJO010000080.1:2932-6343 GCA_964438215.1 uncultured Rhodospirillaceae bacterium | reverse complement strand
CTCATGGCCCATTAATGCTGCCAAGGCATTATTATTATTGGCTATATCTAAGATACCTGAGTAAACAGCCATTTTACCACCGGGCATACACCAGGCATTTTTCATGTCTTTATTATCAACTAATATAACTTCCCACATAAAATTTGAGGTTGGATCAGGTTTATTGTAGCTTTTGTAAAAAGTCTTTATAGATTTTTTTAAATTTTCTGTAACTTCTTGGATATTATCGTAATCAATTCCATCTTTAATCAATTTATTTTTATTTTTAAAATTTTCATATGCTTTAAAAACTTGAGGGTAGATAACATCATCTCCTAAAATTATTAATTGTTTTCTTTCAGTAATTGAAACAGAGGTGCAGCCAACCAAAAATACTAATATTAATATTGGAACTAACTTCATAACTTTAATATAATAAAATAATGTATTTAATAAAAAAAAAAATTCCTAACCTTAAAGAAAGTAAGGTTACTAATGAGAATCTTTTTTTAAATAGAAGAAAATTTATTTTAGGTTTAGCAGGAAGTATTTTAGGTGCAAATACAAATAATTCATGGGCAAATACTAATAATAGTAAATTTGATAATGTTATAGAAAGGAAGTTGACTAGCTATGAAACCTTATCAAAGTATAACAATTTTTTTGAATTTGGTACTACTAAGCAAATATGGAAACAGGCACAAAAATTAAGTACTCAAAACTGGACAATAGAAATTACTGGCTCAAATATTTCTGATAGGAGTATATTTTTAGAGGATATTTTAAATAAAGTTGATTTAGAAGAAAGAATTTATAAGTTTAGGTGTGTTGAAGCATGGTCTATGGTAGTACCATGGCTAGGATTTGAACTTTCTAAACTAATAAATATCTTAGACCCCAAGTCTGATACAAAATATGTTGAGTTTGAAACTTTTTATAGACCTAAAGAGGCTAGCAATCAAAAACAAAGCTGGTATCCATGGCCTTACAAAGAAATTATAACTATTGAAGAAGCAATGCATCCGTTATCATTTATCGCTACTGGTATTTATGGTAAATCTCTTCCAAAGCAAAATGGAGCTCCGATTAGACTAGTTCTTCCTTGGAAATATGGATTTAAATCTATAAAGTCTATTATAAAAATTAAATTTTCTAATTATAAAAGCAATTCATTTTGGGAAACTATTGCTCCAAAAGAATATGGTTTTTGGGCAAATGTTAATCCTAAAGTTCCACATAGAAGATGGAGTCAAGAATATGAAAGAGACATAGAAACAGGAAATAAATATCCTACTAAATTATTTAATGGTTATGAGCAGTGGATATCTTCTTTGTATCCTAATCAAGAAAATAAATTATTTTTCTATTAATGTTAAAAATTTTTCAGCTTCTAAGGCTGCCATACAGCCAAAGCCTGCTGCTGTTACCGCTTGTCTATAAGTTTTATCATGCACATCCCCAGCAGCAAAAACTCCAGGAACGTTGGTGAAGATTTGATTTTTAGTTTTAATATATCCTTCTTGATCTAAATCTAATTTATTTAAAAATAGGTTAGTATTAGGTTTATGTCCAATAGCAATAAAAATTCCATCAACCTTTATGTTTGAGAAAGCACCCTCTTTTAGATTCTTAAGTTTAAGATATTTTACCTTTTTAGGACTAATATCTCCTATTATTTCAGAAACTGTACTATCCCAAATAATTTTTACTTTATTATTTTTAAATAATCTTTTTTGTAAAACTTTTTCAGCTCTAAGTTCATTTCTTCTGTGAATAAGAATTACTTCACTTGCAAACTTGGTAAGAAATAAGGCTTCTTCAACTGCAGTATTCCCTCCTCCTACGACAGCAACTGTTTTATTTTTAAAAAAAAATGCATCACATGTTGCACAAGCTGATACACCAAATCCAGTATATTGTTTTTCAGAATCTAACCCTAACCACTTGGCACTAGCTCCAGTTGAAACAATAATACTTCTAGCTAAAAAAACTTTTTTATTAGACGTAAATAATTTATAAGGTATTGCATTAAAATCAACTTCTGTAATATTATCTTCATATACTTCACATCCTACTTCTTTAGCTTGTTCAATCATTTGCTCCATTAACCATGGTCCTTGAATAGGAGAAGAAAAACCAGGATAGTTTTCTACATCTGTTGTTATGGTAAGTTGTCCTCCAGGCTGATTCCCATGTACTAAAGCAGGTTTTAAATCAGCTCTGGCAGCATAAATTGCAGCAGTACAACCAGCTGGTCCAGATCCTAATATTAATAAGTTAGTTTTAATATTTTGCATTCTTAAAGTTTTTTTTTATTTCCAAAGCAATTTTTTTTGATGTATTCAGCGCTTTTAATATTTTGCATTTTTCTCCTAAAGTATCAAATGAAAAAGCATAATTTTCTTTGATGAGAGTTTCACAAAATTTTATATGTTTCTTTGATCAAAAACTATTATTATAATAAATTCTAACTGGCTTACTAGTTTCGCTAGCATCACTAACCATAGACATTGAGTCTCCAGTTACTATTATTTCATTTGCTATACTCAAATATTTAATATAAGGATTTAAATTTTTAAATATATTAGGGTGATAAATTTCTTTTATTACAGAATTTTTTTTAGCTATGTTATTAATTTTTTCAATTACAGCTTTTGAGGATCTTCTACTAGTCGTAATAAGAAGAGTTCCTTTTTTATTTAATTTTTGTATGATTTTTTCAATTAATTTTTCTACTTCTTTTATTGATAATTTATAATTTCCATGGTTCCCCCCTATAATCAGAAATATTACGGGGTTAGAATATTTATGATTTATATTTGTTAATAATTTTATATTACTAGGTGATCCTAAAAATTTTTTCATATATTGACTTTGCTTTACTTTGTCGTGTCTTGGTGTAAAAATTAGATTAAAATTTTTTTTAAAAAAAGTAAATCTTGGGTTCATTAAATGAATACAAAAAGGTCTAAAGTTAAATAGTTTTTTTAATTCTAATGAAATTGTTGCGGTTCTTCTTCCACAAGAAATAATTATATCTGGGCAAGGTTCTTTTATATATTTCTTAAAAGATTTTACATGAATAGTATTATTAAAAATCTGAAAAAAAAAGTTTGGTAAAAATGCAAGAAAGTTATATTCAATTTCTATTATTTTATATTTGAGTTTTAATTGAGATAAAACTCCTAGTATTTGGTTTCTATTTCCAGTCCTATTATCTAAAAGTGCCCAAACAAATTTTGACTTTTCCATTAAAATTAAACAAATTCTATATTTTCTATTTCATATTCCTTGGACCCTCCAGGTGATGAAACTTCCACCAAGTCATCTATTTTTTTTCCTAGGAGCGCTCTAGCTAATGGTGAGGAAACAGATATCTTTCCATTTTCAACATCAGCCTCTTCAGTTCCTACTATTTGATAAATTATATTT
>CAYTJO010000080.1:0-2922 GCA_964438215.1 uncultured Rhodospirillaceae bacterium | reverse complement strand
AAATATTGATATTATTATAACTTTAATTAAAGGTACTTCTCCTAATGTTACAGTCGCTCCAAATATTATTTTATCTCCTGATAGTATTTTTGTATTAATTACTTCAGCTCTACTAATTTTGTTTTCTAGATCAGCTATTCTTCCTTCAATAAAACTTTGCTTTTCTTTGGCTGCATGGTACTCTGCATTTTCAGATAAATCACCATGTGCTCTTGCCTCAGCTATTGCTTTAATAACATTTGGTCTTTCAGAAGATTTGAGAAATCTTAACTCTGATTCAAGTTTTTCAAAACCCTCATTAGTGATTGGAAATTTTTCCATTTCTTATTCTCCAATTTAATTTCTTAAAGAAACTTTTATATGAAAATATTAGTAAGATTGCAATGATTTTATGCTACTTTTAGTAGATTTTAATTTTTTTATAGCTAAAAGTACAGCATTGCATCCAGATATTGTAGTATAATATGGTATATTTGATAATAAAGCTGCTTCTCTAAGAGAAAAGCTATCAGCGATCGATTTACTGCCTTCTGTCGTATTAAATATCATTTTTATCTTATTATTTTTTATCAAATCAACTACATGTGGTCTCCCTTCTCTTACTTTATTAACTACAGTAACTAAAACTCCCTTATTTTCAAGAAATTCTCCAGTACCTTTGGTACAGTTTATTTTATAACCAAATCTTACTAATTTTTTGCAAATTTCTGTAATAAATTCCTTGTCTTTATCTTTGACTGATATAAAAACATTTCCTTCCAAAGGGATAGAAGTTCCAGTAGCAGTTTGAGATTTTGAAAAGGCATGACCAAAATTATTAGCTAACCCCATAACTTCTCCAGTAGATTTCATTTCTGGTCCAAGTAGAACATCTACCCCTTTGAATCTTTTAAATGGGAAAACTGCCTCTTTAACAGCTACCTTATTATTGCTTTTCCAAGGTAAAAGCTTTGATTTTATTAATTTTTTTCCAATCATACATTTTGCTGCAACTTTAGCTATTGCATTTCCTGTTGCTTTAGCAACAAAAGGAACAGTTCTACTTGCTCTAGGATTAACTTCTAAAACATAAATTTCTTCTTTAGATTTTTGCTTTTTAATAGCAAATTGAATATTAAGCAAACCAATTACTTTAAGTTTTTTGGCAATGATAATAGTTTGTTTTTCTATTTTTTTTATAGTTTCGTTGTCTAAAGAGTAAGGAGGAAGAGAGCAAGCAGAATCCCCTGAATGAATTCCTGCTTCTTCTATGTGTTCCATTATACCCGCTATAAAAATATTCTTGCCATCTGATATTGCATCTACATCTACTTCAACTGCATCATTTAAAAACTTGTCTATTAAAATAGGGTTTTGTCCAAAAAAATTACTAAGCTGACTTAAGTAATTTCTAAGTTCATTTTCTTCATAAACTATTTGCATAGCACGACCTCCAAGTACATAAGAGGGTCTTACTATTACCGGATAACCAATTCTATTAGCAATTCTTATAGCTTGGTTTTGGCTTTTTGCGGTTCCATTATTCGGTTGCTTCAGGTTAGATTTTAGTAAGAACTTTTTAAATCTTTCTCTATCTTCAGCCAAATCTATAGAATCAGGTGATGTTCCAATTACAGGAATTTTATATTTGTCTAATGATTTTGATAATTTTAAAGGAGTTTGTCCTCCATATTGAATTATTAGTCCTAAAAGTTTACCACTAGTCATTTCTACTTTAACTATTTCTAATATATCTTCTAATGTTAGTGGCTCAAAGTATAGTTTATCAGAAGTATCATAATCTGTTGATACTGTTTCAGGATTACAATTAATCATTATTGTTTCAATCTTCTCTTCAGACAATGAGTATGCAGCATGAACACAACAATAATCAAATTCAATTCCTTGGCCTATTCTATTAGGCCCACCTCCAAGAATAATGACTTTTTTTTTTCTAGATATATTATTTTCAATAAATTGTTCTTCATCATGATTTGGTGTTTCATAAGAAGAGTATAAATACGATGTTTTTGTTGAAAATTCTCCAGCACAGGTATCCACTTTAAAAAATGAGGGGGATAAATTATATTTTTTTCTAAGATTAAAAATTTTATTTTCATTGATAGATAAAATTTTAGAAATTTTAGAGTCTGAAAATCCTGCTAATTTTAATTCTAAAAGTGAATCTTTAGATAGAGGAAACTTAGAATTCAATATATTGATTTCAAGATTAATAATTTCTCGAATTCTTTCAAGAAACCACATGTCTATTTTACTAGCATTGTAAATATCTTTTAAGGAAATACCATCTCTTATAGCTTGTCCCACATATAAAATTCTTTCTGAAGTTGGAGTAGATATCTTAGAAAGTATGAAATCTTTCTTGTTAATATCTGTTATTTTTATCTCGTCTAATCCATCTAATCCAGTTTCTAATGATCTAAGTGCTTTTTGAAAACTTTGATGAAAGTTTCTTCCTATTGCCATAACTTCTCCCACTGATTTCATAGAGGAGGTTAGGATTTTATTAGCTCCTGGAAATTTTTCAAAGGTAAATCTTGGAATTTTAGTTACTATGTAATCAATGCTAGGTTCAAAAGAGGCAGGCGTTACTGAGGTAATTTCATTTGTAATTTCATCTAAAGTATAACCAATTGCTAATCTTGCTGCTACTTTAGCTATTGGAAAGCCGGTCGCTTTTGATGCCAAAGCTGAAGACCGTGATACTCTTGGGTTCATTTCTATAACAACCATTTTTCCTGAATTTGGATTTACAGCGAATTGTACATTTGATCCTCCTGTCTCTACTCCTATTTCTCTAAGCACTGAAAGAGAAGCATTACGCATTTTTTGATATTCTTTATCAGTAAGTGTCAAAGCAGGAGCAACTGTAATGGAGTCACCAGTATGAACACCCATTGGGTCTACGTTTTCTATGGAACA
>CAYTJO010000079.1:4982-6478 GCA_964438215.1 uncultured Rhodospirillaceae bacterium | reverse complement strand
TATAGGAGCCCTCTGGTTTGGTCAAAGAGTTTAATTATACAAGCAAAAAATATAATAGATAAATTTTATAAAATTTTAAAGCAACTAGAGGATGTTGAAATAGAAGATCAAAACAAAAAATTACCGGATGAACTAGAGCAGTATTTTTTTGATGATTTAAATCTTGCTAAAGTTTTTGCTTATTTAAATACAATTATTAAGAACAAAGATAATTATGTAAATAATAAAAATAAAGAAAAAATAAAAATTATTTTGCTTAATGTGGGAAGTTTATTAGGAATATTAAAACAAAACCCAGATAGCTGGTTAAGAAAAGAGCAAAATAATAATCAGAAAGATATACAATTGATAAAAGGTTTAATAGAAAAAAGAAACTTGGCGAGAATGCAAAAAAACTTTAACTTAGCAGATGAAATTAGAAAAAAACTTTTAGATTTAGGCGTGGAAGTAAAAGATAGCCAAGATGGTGTAAAATGGAATTGGATAAAATAAGAATGAGTAATATTGAGAATAATATAAATATTTCAATTACTTTTCCTGATGGAAATAAAATGAAATTTAGTAAAGGTATAAATGGTTTAGATATAGCGAAGAGTATTTCTAAATCTTTAGAAAAAAAAGCTATCGCAATAAAAGTAAATGATAAATATAAAGACCTCACGGATAAAATAGGAAGTGATGCTAATATAGAAATAATAACTACTGATTCTAATATTGGGTTAGACATTATGCGACATACAATAGCTGCACAAGTTTTAGCCAAAGCAGTGAAAAACTTATATCCTGAAGCTAAACTTGCAATAGGCCCTACTATAGAAAATGGTTTTTATTATGACGTGTTATTTCAAAAACCTATATCTACCGAAGATCTTCCAAAAATAGAAAATGAAATGAGGAAAATAATTTCTACAGGAAATAAAATTAAAAAAATTCTAGCAAGCAAAGAAGAAGCAATCGAATTATTCTTTAAAAGAAAAGAGAACTACAAAGTAAATATAATTAGAGAGTCAGAGCAGGAAGAAAAATTCCAAATATACTGCCAAGATAATACAGACTTTATAGATTTATGTTATGGACCTCACCTACCAAGCCTTAAAGCTATAGGAGCTTTCAAATTAACTAAAGTAGCTGGTGCATACTGGAAAGGTGATTCTAAGAATGAGATGCTTCAAAGAATATATGGAACAGCATGGAAAAATGAAGGCGATCTGAATAATCATTTAAATATGATGGCAGAGGCAGAAAAAAGAGATCACCGATTGCTTGGAAAACAAATGAATCTTTATCATTTTCAGGAAGAGGCTCCTGGTTCAGTTTTTTGGCATCCTGATGGTTGGACTCTTTTTCAAACTTTAGTCAATTATATGAGGAGCAAACAAAATCAGGCGGGATATTTAGAAATTAATACTCCTGATGTGATGGATAGATCCTTATGGGAAAAGTCAGGCCACTGGGAAAAATTTGGAGAAAATATGTACACATCCACAACTCCAGAT
>CAYTJO010000079.1:4490-4844 GCA_964438215.1 uncultured Rhodospirillaceae bacterium | reverse complement strand
CGTTATGAACCTTCAGGGGCATTGCATGGACTAATGAGAGTAAGGGCATTTACTCAAGATGATGCTCATATATTTTGTATGGAAGATCAATTAGAAGAAGAGTGTAAAACTGTTTGTAACTTAATAAAAAATATTTATAAGGACTTTGGTTTTCATGATATAGCAATAAAATATTCTGATAGGCCGGAAAAAAGGGTTGGGAATGACGAAGTATGGGATAAGTCAGAAAAAGCCTTGCTTTCTACAATAGAAAAATTAGGAGTTCCTTACGAAATTAATCCGGGCGAGGGAGCATTTTATGGGCCTAAAATAGAGTTTGTATTAAGAGATGCGATAGGTAGAGATTGGCTATGT
>CAYTJO010000079.1:175-4480 GCA_964438215.1 uncultured Rhodospirillaceae bacterium | reverse complement strand
TTAAATTTACCGCAGAGGCTAGGATGTAGTTACATAGATAATAATGGAGAAAAAAAAGTTCCTGTTCTTATACATCGAGCACTTTTTGGATCTTTAGAGAGGTTTATTGGTATTTTAATCGAACATTATGCTGGAAAACTTCCAATTTGGTTAAGCCCAGTAAATATAGCTATCGTCACTATAAATAATAAATGCAATGATTATGCATTGGCTATACGAAGTAAGCTTTTTAAAGAAGGAATTTCTTGTAAATTAGATTTGAGAAATGAAAAAATAGGGTATAAAATTAGAGAACATAGTAATACAAAAATACCTCTAATTTTTGTTATAGGAGAGAAAGAGGAAGGCAATAAGACAATTGCTGTAAGAAGATTAGGTAGCAAAGAAATTGAAAATACTACTTTGCAAGCAATGATAGATTTTATAAAAAATGAAAAAAATAAATATTAGAATAATCTTTAAAAAATTTATAAGGCTTTATCAAGTAATTGTATCACCTTATCTAGGAAACAATTGCAGATTTTATCCTACATGTTCAAATTATGCTATAGAAGCAATAGAAAAATTCGGAGTGATAAAAGGAATTAGAATGACGATATTAAGAGTTTTAAGATGTAATCCTTGGGGAGGTAGCGGTATTGATACAGTTAGTGATAAAGATGTTAAGAATTAAAACTAAATGCGGATTGGAAAAGAAAAAATACCTAAAGAATAAAAAAGGCTTATTTTCTAAAATTAGGTTATACTGGTTTTTACTAATAGGAGGCATAAGAGACTTTTTTTTAAAGGAGACTATGTGAAACAAAGGTTAATTTTTTTAATTTTTTCTATAATTTTAATTACAGATAATTCTTTTTCACAAGAATTTTCAGCTCTCGATCTTTTTAAAAGTTGTAAAAATTATAAAAACTGGATAGATTCTTCTTTTGAAGAACCTGTAGATCCTCAAATATTATTTAATATGGGAAAGTGCCAGGGCATTATGGAAACTACAGGAAAGGTTATGTTAACATTGTGTATGGAAAGAAAGAGAAATGTTAACATCAATAAACAGTTAGCTGCAAATCTTGAGGGTATTCGAACTATATCTTTGGTTAAAGAGTATGTTATTAGCGCATCAAAGATTAGCAATCTTCAAGAGTATAATGCGCAAGAATTATTATCAATAGTTTTAAGTAAAAGATGGCCATGTAGATAACAGAAATATAATTTGAATGAAATTTAATCATAAATCTAGCATTTCTTCATAATTGATTAAATTTTAAGCATGCAAATAATTATTTAAAATTGATTTTTTTTACTCCTAAACTTATAATCTCAGTTCGCAATATTCTGGTTTTATTTTAATTTAGTACTAATTTATAAACTAGAGTTAGAGAAAAATATGATATGTAAAAATATATTTAGACCTAGAAAACAAGGATTGTATAATCCCGAAAACGAACATGATGCCTGTGGTATAGGGTTTGTTGCAAATATTCAAGGAGCTAAGAAACATTCAATTATTCAGAATGGGCTAGAGATGTTAGAAAACCTTGAGCATAGGGGTGCAGTAGGTGCAGACAAAAGTGTAGGTGATGGTGCTGGTATGCTCACTAATATACCAGACAAATTGTTTAGAGAAGAGTTTAAAAGAATATCTAAACATCTACCTGATGAATATGATTACGGTGTAGGAATGATTTTTCTACCCTCATTTAAAAAGGAACAAGAGAAGTCTTTGAAAATTATTAATAATTTTATTAAAGAGAACAAACTTATATTATTTCATATTAGAGATGTTCCTGTTAAAAGCTCTGCTCTATCAAAAAAAATGCAAAAAAGTGAGCCAGCCATAAAGCAGTTTTTTGTATGCATGAAAAATAAATCACATAGAAATATTTTGGAGAAAAAACTTTTTATTTCTAGCAAACAAATTTCTAATGAAATAGCAAAACTATCAAAAAAAAATAAAATTTTTGAAACTTTTTACATTAACTCATTTTCAAATAGAGTAATTAACTACAAAGGAATGTTGTTATCTGATTTAGTTAGAAAATATTTTATAGACCTTAATAACGATTTATATTTAAGTAATTTTGCTTTAATACACCAAAGGTTTTCTACAAATACTTTTCCATCTTGGGACTTAGCACAGCCTTTTAGAATGATATGCCACAATGGTGAAATAAATACTGTTAGGGGTAATGTTAATTGGATGAATGCTAGAAAAGCGATACTTAAAAGTAAAATATTAGGAAGAGATTTAAAAAAGATTTGGCCTCTGATAACATTTGGACAATCTGACTCTGCTTGTTTTGATAATGCTTTGGAACTTTTAACTGCAAGTGGCTATTCTATTGAACATGCAATAATGCTTTTAATTCCTGAAGCTTGGCAAAATGCAACAAATATGAATAAAAGAAAAAAAGACTTTTATAAATATTATTCTCAGTTTAGCGAGCCTTGGGATGGTCCAGCTGCTGTAGCTTTCACTGATGGAAAAAAAATTGGAGCTACACTAGATAGAAATGGCTTAAGACCAGCTAGATATTTTATAACATCAGATGATAGAGTAGTTTTATCCTCAGAGATGGGAGTTCTAAGAGTACCAGAGAGACTAATTATTAAAAAAGATAGACTCAGACCTGGAAGAATGCTTTTAGTGGACCTTGAAGAAGGAAAAATTATCCAAGATAGAGACTTAAAAAAGAAAATGTACTCTAAATTTAATTACACTAAAATAGTTAAAGAAAATATTATTACACTTAAGGAAAATATCCAGAATCCAAAACTATCTATAGAAAAAATAGATAAAATCAAACTAAAGCAAAATCTTTTTGGATACACTGAAGAAGATATTAAGTTTTTAATGAAGCCTATGGTAGCTAATAGTGTTGAGGCTACTGGATCAATGGGTACTGACACCCCAATTGCAGTTTTATCTAGACAGAATAAGCTATTATTCAACTACTTTAAACAAAATTTTGCTCAAGTCACAAATCCAGCAATAGATCCTATTAGAGAAGAAACAGTCATGAGTTTAATAACTTATTTAGGTGAAAGAGCAAACTTATTAAATTTTGAAATAGATAATCAAAAAAGAATATTACTTAATAATCCAATATTATCTAGCTTAGAAATGAAGCAAGTTGAAGCTATAGCAAAAAAACAAAGAAAATATTTCAAGATAAGAAGGTTTGATTCAGTATTTGATATTAATAGTAGTATTCAGCAAGCTGAAGTGAATTTAGAAAAAATTTGTAAGTCTGTAGAGAAAGAAGTTAGAGACAACAATTGCAAAATTGTTGTAATTTCTGATAAAAAAACATCCAAAATTAATGTGGCTTATCCTTCTTTGTTAGTTCTATCATCTATACATCAATATCTCATACAAAAAGGGTTAAGAACCAAATGTAGTATTATAGTAGAAACTGGTGAAGCCAGAGAAGTCCATCATTTTTGTGTGTTAGCAGGATATGGAGCTGAAGCAATTCATCCATACCTAGCTTTAGAAAGTATAGCGGAGATAGAAGATGCTAAAAATAATTTCAAGCAGAATAATGAATTAGAAAAGAAATATATTAAAGCAATAGGAAAAGGGATCCTGAAAGTAATGTCAAAAATGGGTATTTCTACCTATCAATCATATAATGGTGCCCAAATATTTGATGCAGTTGGACTAGATTCTAATTTTATAAATAAATATTTTACAGGAACTTCTAGCCTAATAGAAGGAGTGGGAGTTAAAGAAGTCATTAATGAAACAAAAAGGAGGCATTTAGAAGGAATAAGCTCTGTAGAAAAAAAATTATTTAGATTAAATATTGGAGGAGAATATGCCTATAGGCTTGGCGGAGAAAAGCATGTTTGGGACCCAGATAATATTTCTGATTTGCAGCACTCAGTAAGATCAGGAGAAAAGACGAAATATGAAAAATATGCAAAAAATGTAAATGGTACAAAGAATGGAAATCTTAACCCCAGATCTTTATTTCAAATTAAATACGCTAAAAAGCCTGTTGATATCAAACAAGTTGAAAGTGCTTCTGAAATAGTTAAAAGGATTTCAACAGGAGCAATGTCCTTTGGTTCTATAAGCAGAGAGGCACATACTACATTGGCATCTGCTATGAATTCTATAGGAGGTCGTTCTAATACTGGAGAAGGAGGAGAGGAAAGATTTAGATTCAAAAAACAAAAAAACGGAGAAAATTTAAAAAGTGCTATTAAACAAGTTGCTTCTGGTAGGTTTGGTGTCACTACCGAGTATTTAGTAAATAGTACTGATATACTAATTAAAATAGCTCAAGGAGCAAAACCAGG
>CAYTJO010000079.1:0-165 GCA_964438215.1 uncultured Rhodospirillaceae bacterium | reverse complement strand
TATAGAGGATTTAGCTCAACTAATCTTTGACTTAAAAAATGTTAACCCAGATGCAAGAATTTCTGTAAAACTTGTTTCAGAAGTAGGTGTAGGAACAGTAGCTGCAGGAGTAGCTAAAGCAAAAGCTGATCATATAACTATTTCTGGTTTTGAAGGAGGAACAGG
>CAYTJO010000078.1:0-6504 GCA_964438215.1 uncultured Rhodospirillaceae bacterium | reverse complement strand
TACTATTAGAATTATAGAATATTGTAAATTCGTAAAAGCTAGTTCTATATCATACTTATCATCTGGTGGTGTATACGGAAAAGATTGTAGTAAGTTTAAAGGATGGAGTGAAAGTGATAATTGTTCTCCAACTGTCTATGACAGCGTTGCAACATATGGTTTATCAAAAAAGTGTGCAGAAAATATTCTTATTGAGTCTTTCAATAAGTTTTCTAACTTAAATACGATAAATATTTTTAGAGCTTTTTCTTTTGGTGGTTCATACTTTAATTATGAGAACCACTTTGCTTTTGATAATTTTATTAAGAAAAGAATTAATCAAGAAGATATTACATTATTATCTAATGGCCAAGTTATGAGAAATTATATGCATCCATTAGATCTTTCTTGTTGGATATTACTTTCAAAAAAATTTGATAAAGTAAATTTACTTAATACAGGTACTAATAAAAATTACAGTATAAAGGATTTAGCCAAAAGAATTGCAGAAATAAAATATTATGACCTACCAAGTATAAAAGTTAAAACTAGTAGTAATAAGACAAATGAAAACTATATACCTAATTTAAGTTTTGCTAAAAAATTAGGTTTTAAAGCAAAAATATCACTTGATATGCAAATAAAAGATTCTTTAAACTACTATTATGATAAAAAAGCTAAAAATATCAAATGTAGTAGCATTCGATCTTGACGGTACACTTATTGATAGTGCGCCAGATATAACTGAAGCCTTAAATTATGTTTTAAAACTTAATGGACTTAAAAGCGTTCAAATTGAAGATGTAAAAAAACTTATATGTAGTGGTGCAAGAGCTTTAATAAATGATACCTTTAAAAAACAAGGTTTTGAAGTTAAAGACATAGATGCACTTACTTCGTCTTTTCTTTATAAATACAAAGACTGTTTTAAAGAAAAAACTAGACTGTATCCAAATACAAAAAATATCTTGAAGGAGTTAAAGGATAAAGACTATAAAGTTATTTTAGTTTCAAATAAACCAGAGTATTATTGTAATGAGCTACTTAAGTTTTTTAATATTTACAAATACTTTTCTAATGTATCAGGGGGTGATACATTTGATTTTAGAAAGCCTGATCCAAGGCATTTAAAGCAAACTTTACTAGATGCTAATATCTTCAAATATAATAGTATATTTGTTGGAGATAGTAAGTTTGATTTTCAGTGTGCAGAAAATTCTAATATACCATGTATATTGTTAACACATGGTTATAGCAATATTAATATAAGAGAGTTAAAAGCATTTAAAATAATTGATAACTTATATGGTATTGTTGATATTATAGACAAATATTTTTTAAGCAAATCATAATCTAAATATTTTGTATACTTTTAAATTTTGTTTTACTGCTTTATTTATTATCTTTTAAAATATTGCAAACAAGCTTTTAGCTCTTAAATAATTATTAATCTATTTTATCATCTTGCAAACAATATAGAACTACTCCAAACGTATTATATTCATGCACTCTTAAATAAAATTTGTAATTTAAATTCCATGATTTAATTAAATTAGGAATTTTTACTATATCATCTGGTTTATGATAAATGGATACGCATAAATTTGGTTTATATTTTGAAATAGTTTTTTTCATTCCTATTAGAGCATTATATTCAGCTCCTTCAATATCCATTTTTATTAAGTTAGGGTTATAAGAAGAAAAAGCATCATCATATTTAATTAAGGAAATGATATTTTTACCACTTGTTGATATTTTACTAGACATATCACCATTATTTTCGAACCTAAAAGTAGTAGTTTCTGACCAAAGCCCTAAAGGCAAACAGGCAAGTTTAGTTTTATTTAGTTTTATTTTTATAAGCTTTTTATAGTTAGCAATGTCAGGCTCAAATGCTAATACACTTTGTATTTTATTATAACTTGATTTTATTTTATTTATCGAACACCCATTGAAAGCTCCACAATCAACTAAGCGTAATGGCATTTTATATTTAGGTAAATCTTTTGGCACATATTCATCATCAACACTGGGTATTGGAATATCAGTTATTTTGCCATATTTTCTATATTTATAAATTTGGTTTAAAAGTTCTTTACTTTTATTATCTACAAATAGATCTATGATGCTTTTAAATCTACTATCACTTAATTTAAAATCTAAATTTAACCAGTAACCAATAAGTGGATTTATTTTAGAAAAAATTTTTTTTGTATTTACTAAGGTATAAATATTTTTAAAATTATATTTTTCTAAATCATTAGCAAGTTTTTGTATATTCAAATAGTGGTTATGCAGCGCTAAAAGACAATTAATCTCTTTTTTATTTTTAATTTGACTTAATTTATTTGCTGTAATTACAGGAATATCTTTATAGGAAGATTTTTTATAATTATTATCAATTATAGCAAGCACTTTCAATTTATTTTTTAAAAACTGAGATACTATATTTTTTCCAGTTGATCCTAAGCCATATACTATAAGTTTATTCATAAGTAATTTCAGCAAATTCTATGCCAATTGCATAATTGTAATTTGATTTGCATTAAAATAAATTATTATTAAAATATAAAAATTATTAGCATTTTAAAATATTATAGTGGCATACAACTTGCAAATTTTTTTAATTTGGAGTTGTTATGAAGCACAAAATATTTAATAATTTATTTGTTTTAGAGTTAGCAAATAATCATTGGGGAAGCCTAGATAGAGGTATAAAAATAATCAGACAGTTTGCTAAGGTTGTAAAAAAATATAAAATTAAAGCTGCTATTAAATTTCAGTTTAGAGATGTAGATAATTTTGTGCACTCTGACTATAAAAATAATGAAGAAATAAGATATGTAAATAAAACAGTTAAGACCAAAATATCTTGGAAAGATATTAAAATAATGTTAGATGAAGTTTCTAAAAATGGAATGTTGACCATGGCAACACCTTTTGATGAATTTTCTATTTCAAAATGTAAAGATCTTAATTTAGACTTAGTAAAAATTGCAAGTAGTGATGCTAAAGATAAAAAATTTATAAAAGAAATATGTAATTTAAGAATTCCTACAATTGCATCTTCTGGTGGCTGCTTTTTAGAAAATTTAGATTGGATGTATTATTGTTTTAAAAAATCTAATGTTCCATTTGCTTTAAATCACTGTGTATCTCTTTATCCTTCTGAAGACAACCAATTAGAATTGAACCAAATTGATTTTTTTAAAAAAAGATACAATGATATTATTATAGGTTTTTCAACTCATGAATACTCTAGTTGGGATTATTCAATGATGATTGCATATGCTAAAGGAGCTAGAACTTTTGAAAGACATATTGATATCAATTATAACAATATTCCAGTTTCTAAATATTGTAGTTTACCAAACCAAGTAGATGATTGGTTTAAAGCTTTTTACAAAGCTAAAGAGTTATGTGGAGAGACTAAAGAGAAAATAAGAATTATTAAAAATGAAGAACTTGAATATTTAGACAAATTAGTAAGAGGAGTTTATTTTAAAGAGAATAAGAAATCTAGTAGCATAGTTACTTCAGAAGACGTTTATTTTGCAATCCCAAAATTAGAAGGACAAATGTCCTGCCAAGATTTTTGCGAGGACATTATAATAAAGAATAATGTTAATAAAGACTATCCGCTTATGCAAAAAAATATAATAAAAAAAATAATAGGAAATTCAAATGATAAATATATCTCAGCCTGAAATACAGCAATATTCAAAGCATGGTACAGAGGTTCCTGCTAGTGAGTCACTAGGTAGTCGTTATACTAGAGATGTAGCTGTCTGGGATAAACTAGAGCATTTAATAAATACTAACAATCACTCTCACAAACATGTTTTAGAATTATTTCCAGCATATATTCGTAGAATTCATCTTGGTAGGTTTTTAGCTCATTATGAATTAGTTAAACTTATTACGGATATTCCTGGATGTATAGTTGAGGCAGGAGTTTATAGGGGATCTAGCTTATTAACTTTTGCTAAATTAATGGAAATTTTCTCACCTGGAGATAGAACAAGAAGAGTGTTTGGGTTTGATGGTTTTAAAGGTCTTGGTAAGTTTCATAAAAAAGACGGAAAAGAAGATCCAGCTTCTGGGAAGGTCAGAGGAGGGTGGTCAGCCAAAAATGTACAAGCTGAGGTAGAAGAATTAATAAATATTTGTAATCTTGATAACTTTATAAGTGGACATGAAAGAGTACGTTTAGTGGTTGGAGATTTAGCTGATACTTTACCAACTTTTATTAAAGATAACCCTGGTTTAAGAATAAGTCTTCTTCATATAGACGTAGATATGTATGAAGCTACAAAAGTTTCTCTAGAGCATTTATTTCCGCTAGTAGTACCTGGAGGTTTAGTAGTGTTTGATGAATATGGAATGATCCCGTGGGCAGGTGAGTCAGAAGCAGCTGATGAATACTTTAAGAAAATTAATTATAAACCAAATTACAAAAAATTTCATTTTTCACAAAACCCTCATGGATATTTTATTAAATAGTATTAGTTAGATGTTAGATACGGATCATAAAAGACTTAAAAATTTCAATTCTAAAGGTTATTTAGTAATTAATGATTCTGAAACGAAAAAAAAAGCATTACATTTTAAAAATGCTATTAAGAAAGTAATGCTTACAAAGTTAAAGAGCGTAGAACCTGACTTTTCAGAAACACTTGATATAGATGCTACTTACAATAAGCTTCACTCAATTAATCCATTAATATCTGGAGGTATTTATGATATTATAAGAGAGCTTCCTGAATTTTTAGATTTAATTAATAGCAATTCCTTAAAGTTACTTTTAAAAAAGTTATTTAAATGGAAACAAATTCATCTTCCCTATGGCCTATGTCAATTTAGAATAGACAGACCAGGCGACACAAAATATCATTTTGACTGGCACCAAGATTATACTTTTAATATAATCTCAAAGTCAGCAATAACATTTTGGGTTCCCTTAACTGATGTTACTCTGGAAAAAGGAGCTGTGAGAATATCACCCGGTTCTCATAAAAAATTACAGCCGGTTAAAGGAAAAGGTTGCTATAAACCTGGAAATAATGGAAATGCTTCAAGTCATTTAACTTTTAAACTTCTTAATGACAAAGTTTCTGATTTAGAAAAAAATTCTATTTCTGTTCCAGTAAAAGCAGGAGAAATTTTAATGTTTCATAGTCACGTATTACACAGATCTGGATATAACTATTCGAAAAATCTTAATAGATGGGTTGCCATATTTAGAATGGGCGATCTACATGATAATGATTTGGTGTCACGAAATTTCTTTTGTGCTCGTCCTAATAAACCGAGTACAATGGCAGGATTTTCAAAAGTACATCCAGATTATTTTTTTAATTATTAAATTTGAATAAGAAATGCAAATTGCTAGTAATTGTATACCCTGTGGAAATAAAGACTTAATTGCTCATACTGCTGTTTAAATGCCTTTCCTTGCTCATAGAAACTTTAACTGGCAGCCTCCAAAAAATTAATAAAAATTGGGAACTTGATACTATTAATAAAGGAAATGCATATAATATTTGTAACTCCCTTTTATGTAAAGAATGTAATCTCCTCTTTTTAGATATGAGGTTTGATAAAAATGAATTAGTTAGATTATACAAGGATTATCGAGGAGATTCCTATTCGAAAATTCGTAGTCTGTATGAAAAAAATTATAATAATAAAAATAATTATTTAAATAAAAAGATTACTTTATTAAAAGAAGTAGAAGATTAAATACATAAATATACTAATAAGATTAACCTAATTTTAGATTGGGGTGGGGGCGATGGAGGTAATAATCCTTTTAAAAATAATAAAAATAAAAAAATTTTTGTATTTGATATCAGTAAGGTAAATACAATAAAAGGAATAAATAAAATTTCCTATAAAGAGGCTTGTAAAAACAAATTTGATTTGATAATTTGCAGTCATGTTCTAGAGCATGTTTCATACCCTAGAAAACTATTGAAAAATATTTATAAAATTATGAACATTAAAGACAGTAATGCATTGTTGATTAATAAAAAACATTGGCATGAGCATATAAATTTTTTTTCCAAAGATTCTATAAAAGCGATGCTAATAAAATCTAACTTAAAATTAATTAGTTTAAATATGTTAAATACTAAAGATGACAAAACAAAAAGATCTGTCTTTCAGGTTTTAGTAAAAAAATTAAATTAAAAATAAAGTTCCTTATGTTAAAGAAAATTATTTAAATAATTCTAAACATACTAAACCTAGAGTAGCTTATCTGTCTTATGATTTCCATGATCATGCTACAATGCATTTAATGGCAGGGGTTTTTGAACATCAAGATCATAATAAGTTTGATTATTGTGCACTTTCATATTCCGATAAATATAATAGTAATAGTATTGTTCATGATAGAGTACGAAAATCATTTCAAAACTTTGATTTAGTTACAAAGAGTCTCTGAGAAAGGAGCAGGAATAGGATATGGTTTTTTTTTTAACAACAGACCAAAAGTATGAATTTTTAATTGAAAAAAAATGT
>CAYTJO010000077.1:1444-6694 GCA_964438215.1 uncultured Rhodospirillaceae bacterium | reverse complement strand
GAAAAAACTTTTTCGAAAATATAAAAGCCATTTTTTTCATAAGAATCAATTATTTCTATGTTGAGACTTCCATCTTTATTGAATTTAATTGGACCACGATTATTTAATTCATAAGCTCGCTTTTCTCCTGCCTTGAGATAATTTTGCATTTCAATTTCTTCAGATCCATAATTTGTCATACTATAATGATATCAAATTTATATTTTTTTAAAATAAAATATTGAGTATGAATTTACTTATACAATAATTCATAACAGTGTTTTAATATTCATTGAGTTCTTGTAAATCAATCTTAGGCTCAAACATTAGCTAAATAAAACTTAGCGTCCCTACATGACTCTTATATAGAATCTATTTATATTATCTATATTAGAATGTTTTCCTCCTCTTTTGACATATAACTAGATGTGATATTATATATTTTATGAAAAAGATTATTATCTATTTTTTTTTATTAAATAACTTTTTACTAGCAGATAATTTAATTAGAGGAGGTGGATTAAATTATTGTGGCTATTTAATAAATACAGTTAATCAACATTCTCAATACTCAGGAATGTGGAAACAGTGGATTACTGGATTTATATCAGGATATAATATTAGCAATAATAGAGATCATTTAATCCATTTAGAAGACGATGCTATATTCTATGCTGTTAAACAAAGATGTGAACAAAAACCTGAGGAAAAAGTCTCAGAAGCAACTTTATGGGTTATTTCAAACAATTAAATGAATAACCTGTTTCCTAGAAAAAAACCTATACCTGTTCCTAAAATAATAGTTATTCCTGAATATTTAGCTAAAGGAAGACTTAAAAAAAGTTATACTAGCACTAAATTAGCTTTTAATGTTCCGTGGATGGGAGTAGTAGCTATGGCATTTGCTAAATACCCTTTTTTTTACAATACTTTATGGGAATATATGCATCCATTATCTGATAGTCTTGAATTTAATAAGCTATGCAAAAAAATAGTTAATATTTCTAAAAGAAAAGCAATAGAATTAAGGCCTAAATCCATAATTAAAAACTTAGAAAAAATTGGGTACAGTAATTATGAAATAAAAAAAATTTATGAAGTAAATCAGGTTTTTACTATTGGAAATATGCCATATTTGATTATGGCCACCACAGCTAGAATACTATTAGAAAAAGGAGAATTACTTAATAGAAGTTCTTATAATAAAAATAAATACAATAAAATATCCTATAATGAAGCACATCTTTTACTTATGGAACAACATCATGCAGATAATAGTTTAAAGGAAGTGTATAAATCTATTAAATTTAATTTAGGTTTACCTTTTATAAATACTGATTATAGAGCATTTGCTAGGTGGCCTAGTTATTTTATAACATCATGGAAATATTTCTTACCTGCTTTATTAAGTAAAGAATATGAAAAAAAAGTTTTAGAAATACATAATTTTGTAATCAAGGAAGTTTTATCTTTACCTAATCCTAATAAGATAACTTCTATTAAAATTATAACTGCTGCTAAAAAAGATAATAAACTAAATGAAATTAAAAAAGTCGTTAATTTATTTCAATGGTTACTTCCAGGATTAGTGACTAATGTAGCCTTTATGAGAGAACAAATAAAATTTAAATAATTTTTTAAGTATTTTAAATAATGAACGTGCAAACTTTACTTAACTTCAAAACCTACTCTTTAGACATTCTTGTAAAAAAAACTTTTGAGAGTATGATGTATAAAGTTTTATGAGAGTATCTTATTTCATAATATTGTGTTTTTTGATTTCTTTTTATGGAAAAACTGATGCTAATTATGTTGTAGAAGTACATGGTACAATCAAAGAAGTTAATACTCATCAATATACGGAAAAAGACAATTTAAAATTTTTAACTATCAATGGGACTTTTAAAGATAACCTAGGGAATTTTGGACAAACAAATAGTTTAGTGTATATGCTTACTAAAAATAATATTGTTGAAAAATTAGAATCTCATAATGAATTTTTATATGATAATAATATTAAAGCCTACAATATAGCTACTAGATCTAGTGAAGACTTAGAGCATGGTGTAGGAAAATGGTTATATACTTATGTCAGTAATGAGATAAGAGACCTTAAAAATTCTAGCTGTGTTTATAGTGTTTCATACTTTAAATCTAGTTTTCTTGCCATATCTAAATGCAATATATCTGAAACTGCTTATTCTCAATTGCAATCAATTAGAAGCAAGCACTAATTTAAAGACTGCCAAAAGCCTGCTGAGTTTGAAAAACTTTGGTTTTGAAAGCTAGGGAAAAATCTTGGTTATTAGCTAATCAGATATTAAATCAAATCCTTCATATTTGTTTTTTGATATTTGCTTGCATATATTATAATATTGAGGATACCCTCCTACAAATGGCATAAAAACATTTGGTTTTCCATCAATATTAGATCCCTTATACCAAGAGTTGCATGAAGATCTAATATGTTTGACTGCACAATTTTTATTATATTTAACCCAATTATTCTCTGCATCAGATGTTGCTTCAATTTTAGCTATTTTGTGCTTTTTCATATATATAATACATTTATATATCCAATCTACATGTTGTTCTATTGAAACAATCATATTTGTAAATACAGAAGGACTTCCAGGACCAGTTATAGTAAACAAATTAGGAAAATCTTTTACAGCTAATCCTAAATAACTCACCGGACCATTCTTCCACTTTTCTTTGAGCATAACTTTTTGTTTTCCAACTATATTAATGTTTAATAGAGCCCCAGTCATGGCATCAAAACCAGTTGCTAATATTAGTTCGTCTATCTTATATAGTTTTTTTTTTTATTAAAATACCGTTATTAGTTATTTTTGAAATAGGTGTATTGCTAATGTCAACTAGTGTTACATTATTTTTATTAAAAGTATCATAGTAACCACTATCAACAGCAAGTCTTTTACACCCTATTGGATAATTAGGAGTTAAATTATTCGCAGTAATTTTATCCTTAACGATACTTTTTATTTTTTTACGTACAAAATTTGCTGCAGTTTCATTTGCTTTCTTATTAATATTTAAATCTCTAAATGATCCGATAAAAGGTATTCCTCCTAATTTCCATCTTCTTTCATACTCTAATTCTCTTTCCTTTTCACTTGCATCTAATGCAGATTTTGAATTTAAAGGAAAAGCCATAGCTGAAAACATATTTTTAGCTTTTTTCCTAAGTATATGATAATTTTTTTTAATTTCCTGTACTGATAACTCTTTGTCAAAACCAAATCCTCTAGGTTTTTTAAAATTATTTTTTTTATTATGTACTCTGTAGTTTAGTTTGCGGTTTCTTGCTGGAACTGTGTAATGAGGAGTCCTCTGAAAAACAAAAAGATGTTTAGCTTGATTAGCAATTATAGGAATTGATTGAATAGCTGAAGATCCGGTTCCAATAATTCCAACTATTTTTCTATTAAAAACTATATTATCCTTGGGCCACTTTGCAGTATGATATACAGGCCCTTTAAATTTAGTCAAACCTTTAAATAAAGGTGTGTAAGGCAAAGAAAGGCACCCCGTGGCCATTACGCAAAAATTGGCATAAAAAAAACCTTTTCCTGAAACTTGTATTTTCCATAATCCTTTCTTTTCTATAAAAATAATAGACAATACTTTTGAGTTAAAGCTTATTTTGTTCCTCAAATTATATTTGTCAGCAACATAGTTAATGTATTTCAATATTTCAGGTTGAGTGGCATATTGCTCAGACCAATTCCATTCTTGTTGAAGTTCTTTAGAAAATTGATATGAATATTGCATGCTTTCTACATCACAACGAGCACCAGGATATCTATTCCAATACCATGTACCTCCTAAGTCCGAAGCAGCTTCAAAAACTTTAATAGATAATCTAGTTTTTTGAAATTTATAAAGCATATAAAGACCAGCAAAACCTGCACCTACTACTACAATGTCATATTTCTTTGGTATTTTTTCCATGCTTTAAATTTTATATTTGAGGAATAAATAAAAAATATATAAAACTGTTAGTTCTTTAATCATCATTTGCATACTTGTTTGTAAAAAAAACCTTCTTTAAAATAATTTATGGCATATTTACATTTTTTATTTATAAATTTTTTATATTTTCCAGTACCATCTATATAAGTTGCTTTTCCTACACCAGCACCTATATCGGAATCTCTATTTAATATTACCCAGTACTTATCTCCTTCGTTATCTAAAGCCTCACAATTTACTTCTAAACTTTCGTTATTTTGAATATTTTTAACCCATCCAATACAATTGAAATTACCAAAGTTACCTTTGTTATCTTCCCAATAACCATAAGGGTGAACAATTTTATAAATACTTTTATCTGGATATACTATACTTTTAGAATACTTAATTTCTCCACTCCATTCCATTTTATAATCGCTAGAAAATAAATTAGAACAATTAAAAAATAAAATTATTACAATAAAAAATATTTTCATTTTAACAATTATATATCTCTATCTAGATTCTACAACTCAAACTTATTCTATAGGCAAAATAATAAACTTCATTTTATTATAGTAATGGATAAGCATTTATAAATTTAGGAAAATGAACTTCAAAAAATACAAATTTTTAATTTATTTATCAATGCATTTTTGTTTATAAAAACCTGTTCGTTCCTCTAAGCTATCATTTTTTAAATAATTAACAGCATAAAAACATTTTAAATTAATAAAATCTTTAAATTTTCCAGTTCCTCCCAAATATGTAACTTTTCCAATACCTGCATCTCTTTCTGAATTTCTATAAAGCTTAAGCCAAAATTTATGGCCATCATTGTCAAAAGCGCTACATACCATATCAAGAATACTATTTTTATTTATATCACTTGTCTTGCCTATGCAGTTAAGGTGCCCAAAGTAACCCTTATTGTCTTCCCATGGGCCTTCACCTTTTATCAATTTGTAACTTGATTTATCTTGTAATACTATACTTTCATAAACTGTACCTTTTAAGTACCAATCTAACAAGTATTCTTCAGCATTTATTTGTATAATATAAAAAAAACTTACTAAAGATAGAATAAAATTTTTCATTCTAACAATTATATATCCCTAACTAATTTATACAATTGATAGTTTTTTTTTTAATTTAACTTTTTAAAAAACTCTTCTGAACACTTTAGTTTTACCATGCCAAAGATATTCTGAATAAATGTTACTGCATAGGGACAGCTCATACCTATAACTTTTTTATATATTCGCTCGGGTGATGCTTCGTTTTGTAATATCTCGG
>CAYTJO010000077.1:0-1434 GCA_964438215.1 uncultured Rhodospirillaceae bacterium | reverse complement strand
GTCGGTATGATTACGCAATATCCAATAATCAATATCAGAGGTGCAATCTTGACGGATTGAATGCTCTCAGTTTCACCGGTTGCCATTACAATATAGCCAAAAATAATGACAAACAATCCGATACCAAAAAGATAGTAATTTATTTTAATCTTCTGAGAAACTCTTCTGGGCATTTTTGTTTAATCATACCATAGCTTTGACTTTCACCAATATAATTTACTGCATAAGGACAACTCATTCCTATAACCTTTTTATAAATTCCTGTCCCTGCAATATATGTAATTTTTCCTACACCTGCAGTTTCTAAAGAATTTCTTTTTAAAGTTACCCAAAATTTAGATTCATCTTTGCTGTCATCACTAGCTTCACAATAACCATCTAGTTGAGTTTCTTCACTATCGTTAGTAAGTAGAGATACAAGACAACTCATAACACCGTAAGAACCTTTATTATCTTCCCACACCCCTTCAGTATTTATGACACTGTATTTAGTATTATTAGGTGTTTTTATGCTATCAAAGTAATTATCTCTAGGATACCAACTAAGATTATATTCACTGGCATTTATACTAAAACTTAAAAAAAGACTATATAAAAACAAAAATCTCATAGATACTAATTATAGCTCTCCAGTTAGATTCTACAATTAAAATTAATAACTTTCATACTTATAGAATGATTCATAACAGCGTTTTAAGAGTCTAGGGATCATGTAAATTGATTTTAGGCACTACTTTTCCCTGCCAAATAAGCTTTAATATCTCTGTATGAATCTTAAATGGAATATATTTTTTATGAAGCTATGTATATCCATAGCTATCTAAATATCAACTTAAAATATTATTTTTTATATGGTTTAATTTTAACAAATTGCTACTATTTATGTAGTTATGTTATCTACCAGACAATTAATTTTAAATTTACAATATCAATACAAAGAAATTAAAGTTAAAGAAGAAGATGAGTTTAACTTTAATCATAATAATAAAGCTTACATATTATTATCAGGAAAAATTATATCTTATGGAGAAAGAGACTACACTCAATTATTAAAAAAAAATGACCCAATAGGCTTTGCAGAGTCAATATTAGCAAAAGAAAATGTTTTAAAATACAAAAGAGTAACCAACATTATCCTTTTAGAGTTTGATGCTAGAAAAATTAGAAATGCTATTAATGACTCAAATATTTCAATAAAGGCCCTTATAAAATATTGTTTAGCTAGAGTTTTTACATCTACCAATTCAAAACGTAGAAGTCATTATTTATTTGAGGATACATTTGTTCAAAAAAATTGGAAGTTATTAGACACAAATACTTATAATGAGGCAGCAATAATATTTTTACATGGTTACACTGCTAAAAATATGTATTTTATTGAGAAAGGAAAAATAAAACTTATTAGCAAGGAAAACAAAACAATAAAAATTTTAA
>CAYTJO010000076.1:6215-6721 GCA_964438215.1 uncultured Rhodospirillaceae bacterium | reverse complement strand
ATTTCTTTGCTAAATAGTTGAGTAGCGAATTCTTTAAAAGAATTTAATGTAAGAATGCCAATGCCTGGAGTAGCTAATCAAGGTCTAGGTGCTGGAGATTGGCCTGTTTATCATGGTTCTTACATGGGATGGAGTTTTTCTCCTCTTAAAGAAATAACGAAAAAAAATGTAAAAAATCTTGGTCCAGCATGGATGCATCAGCCAGGTAAAATTAAAATGGGATTACAAGGTACTCCTATAGCAGTTGATGGTATTATTTATTATATTGCATCATATAATGTAGTTCATGCAGTAGATGGTTATACAGGAGAGCAACTTTGGAAATATACACATGATTTCACTCAATTAAAAACTAGAAGTGTAGATCAAGGGTTCGATGAAAATAGTTTATTGTTTTCTCCTTACAGCAGAGGATTAGCCGTAGGGAATAATCATGTATTTATTGGTACTCTTGATGGTCAAGCTGTTGCTTTAGATAGAAAAACAGGAGAAGTTTCATGGCAAAC
>CAYTJO010000076.1:0-6175 GCA_964438215.1 uncultured Rhodospirillaceae bacterium | reverse complement strand
AAGTTGTAGAAACTGAAACATGTAATTGTAATTTTACTTCAAGTCCTGTTATTGCAGGAGATATGATAGTTTATGGTCCTGCTGGCGGAGAACTATTTACTGCTGGGGCTATTTATGGTTTAAATGCTAAAACAGGAGAAATAGTTTGGCAATTTGAAACATTGAGAGATCATCCAGATAGTTGGCTCCCAGAACATCGGCCAACTGGCGGAGGTTTCCCGTGGATGGGAGGTCAATATGATCCTGAGTTAGATGTTTTGTATTTTCCTATTGGAAACCCAGCGCCAGATTTTGATGATGGTGATGATAGACCTGGAGATAACCTTTATACAAGTAGTGTGGTAGCGCTTTCTCCTAAATCAGGTGAACTAAAATGGTTCCATCAGCAAGTACCTCACGATGTTTGGGATTATGACGCATCAGGAGAGTTTATACTTGTAGAAAAAGATGGAAAAAAATTAATGAGTACTCTTAATAAAAATGGATATGTTTATGTATATGATAGAGATTTAGGAAAGCTTAATAATGTTTGGAAATTATCTCAAACTGCTAATTGGGTAAAAGAGATAAATCCAAAAACTGGAGAATTAATAGGAAGAAATGAACCTAAAGTTGGAGAAGAAGTAACAATATGTCCTTGGATAGGGGGTGATAGAGGCTGGGGCCCTGGTTCTTTCAATCCTAAAACAGGTTTGTGGTATACAATGGCTCAAGACTACTGCAATATATTAGAGGTTGTAGAGGGTATTGAGAGAAAAACTGGAGCATTAGGTTGGAATGCAATGACAACAGCTGTTGCTCATGAAGACAACCCAGCACCTAGGCTAGTAGCAGCTGATCCACTCACAGGAAATATATCCTGGCAAAAAAAGTTTGATTCCCCTAACTTTGGTGGAGTATTAACAACTGGTGGTGATTTATTATTTTATGGAACAAGTTTTGGTAGTGTGAAGGCCTTAAACCTATCTGATGGAAAAGAACTTTGGAACTTCAATGTGGGCTCAGGTATAATAAGAATCTAAATTAGCATTAGGATCGAAATTTATATTATTTCCAATTGGATGCTGTGGAATGGTTCCAGCTTTGTTTATGCCAAGCATAGATGAAAGATTTAAGAACATTAATGAAGGAGCAATGTTGGTTGCTTTTAAATTAGTGAAGTAAAAAATTATGAATAGCTTTAGAAAATTTTTAGTTTTTAACTCTAAAGCTATTCTAACTTTAGTTCTTGTTTTTTTTTATTTCATTAATTATTCTTTTGCTGAAAATAACATATATATTGTAGTAGTAAATTACAAAAATTCTTACAAATCCTCAGAAGAAAATATAATTGAAAAAATTAAATTTCTTTTTTATGGAAATACAAAAGAATGGCCCGGGAAAATACCGGCAACCTTTTATTTAAGGCATAATAACAATGAGGCATTTAATAACTTTTATTCTATAATTTTAAAAGAAGATGCGAACATAGTATTAGAGAAGCTTAAAAATAAATTTAGCAAATTTAACTTAGAAAAAAAAGTTAAGAATAATGCAAGAGAAATTATTAATATAGTATCTAAAGAAGAAGGAGCTATTTCTATTGTTTCTAAAAATGAAGTAAAAAAAATTCCAGCTTATATAAGAGTGCTTTATGAGTTTTAATCAGATAAAAAATAAAATTAATTCTGTAAGAGTTAGTTTGTTAATAATTATATTTTTTTTGATATTTTTAATTTTTTCCTTTTCAATTAACTTTTGGATTGATGTAAATAATACAAAAAAATATTCTAATCAAGCTAGAAACAATGCTGTTTTTCAAAAATCTTTATTTTATTATTATAATAAGTTACAAGAAGAAAAAATTTTAATATTTACTAATTTAAACATATCAACTAAAAATAAGAATATCCCATCTAAAGTAAGAAAAAGTATTAAATTATTAGCAGAAGAAATAAAAGCATCTTTTTCACTCATCTTAAATACTAATGTATCTGTAAAAAATAATTTTTTTACTGAAAAAGATAAAAATAAGCTTTTAAAAGTGTATGAGGAGTATGAAGCTTTAAAATTGAAAACTACAAAAACTTTTAGAAAAGTTGTTTCTATTCATCAACAACACAGTAGTAGCAAAGCCAGAAGTAAGAAAGAAAATAATTCTGAGAAAATATTAGATACTTGGTTGCTAGTATCTAATAAACTTTCATACACAATAATAGATTTATCTTTTAAATCTAATTTTAGACCCGAAAGACTTGTTAGAACAATAGAGGATCTTCAAAGTTTAAGACACTTACTTATGAGGTATAAAGAGTTTAATTCTAGGCAACAAACTCTGCTAGCAGGTTTAATAGCTATTGACATACCTATATCGTTTGAAGAATTGCAAATAATAAATAACTACAGACAATTAAATGAAGAGCTTTATAGAGGAATTAAAGAAAAATTAAATAGATCTGATATTAGTAGTAAAATAAATAAAAATAATTTAAATATTTCTTTCTTAGAATTGATTAATAATAAAGAGAATTACTTTAATAAAAACTTATTATTGATGCAGAAATTAATTTCAGAGGCATCCTCTTGGGATAAATTTTCTTATAATTTAGAGAGTTATTTGAAAATTATAAGTGATTTTAATATAAACTTAGATAATGAAATTTTTAGAGTAAATGAAAGTATTGAAAAGCAATCTCAAAATTTATATAACAGCAGTACTAAAAAACAACTATTAGCTTCCTTAATATTGATTGTTACATCTATTTTGGCTTTTATTTCTTTTATAATAATAACAAGAAGAATTATTAAGCCCATAGAAAATATAACTTCTGCAATGCTAGAACTTTCTAAGGGAGATAAATCAGTCCATATTCCTGAAATAAACAGAGGAGGAGAGATAGGTGTTATGGCCAGAGCTGTTGAAAGTTTTAAAAAAGAATCACAAAATTATTCTAAAAGCTTAGAAATAGAGGTGGAGGCAAGAACTAAAGAACTTAAGGCTGTTAACGATCTACTAACGTCTTCGATAGATTACGCTAGTAAAATACAAAATGCTTTACTTCCTCAAAAACATAAATTGAATTATTACTGTGATGATTTTTTTATTTATCATGACCAGAGAGACATAGTAGGAGGAGATTTTTTTGCAATTATAGAAAAACAAGAAAGAATTTTCGTGTGTGTTTTTGATTGTGCAGGACATGGTGTTCCAGGAGCATTGTTAACTATGATATTAGGTAGTTCTATACAAAATATTGTTAAAGATAATATAGAGTCTCCTAGTTTTTTTCTGACTAAATTAAATAATTTTTTTAAAGAAGCTTTAAGTAATACTGAAGGTTATGAAGTTTCAGAGGATGGGTTAGATGCGTTAGTTTTAGAGATAGATAAGAACAATAAAAGTATTAGATTTTCTGGAGCAGGGATTCCTTTATTAAAAATTGATAAAAATTTAGGAGATAAAAAAATTCTTAAAGGTGATAAGTATGGTATAGGGTATTCTTCAACTCCAAATAATTATACTTTTAAAAATATCGACGTTAAATATGATAAGGGAGATCATTTATTCTTGGCCTCAGATGGCATATGTGATCAGATTGGTGGCAAAGGTATATCTTTTGGAAATAAAAGGCTTTTAGAATCATTAGAGAAAAATAAAAATCTATCTATGGATAAACAAAAATTAGCATTTATAAGAAGTTTTAAAGAATATACTGGAAAAAACAAGAGAAGAGATGATATAACCATAATAGGAGTTAAGGTTTAGTAGCTATGATTAAAGGAAATATCTTTTACAGAAAAAATAAAATTATAGTACTTTTTTTCATGTTCACATTTTTATTAATAGGAATTATAAACGCTTCTATTAAAGATTCAAATAATTTTTTTGATATAAAAAATGGATTCTGGCTCGAAAGGATTTCTAATTATGCTGCTAGATCTAAACTAATAATTAGGATTGCAAATAAAGAAGATCTTCATAATACCATTGATGATATAGCAAATCCTTTTGAAGGCGATAAAGTTGCCATAAAAGAAGGAAAAAAACATTATGTTTTAAAAGGTTGTGCGTCTTTGCACTGCCATGGACCAGCAGCTAAAGGATCTGGAGGACCTGCTTTAAATCAAGGAAAATTTAAACATAGTGATGGCAGTACATATTCATTAGCATATATTATTACTAATGGTATTGCAGGGACTAAAATGGGAGGTTATGGAGCATCTTTAAAAGAAGATGAAATTTTGAAATTAATAGCTTATATTAGAGCACAAACTAAATAAAAGAGAAAACTATGAATGCAAAAACACTTTTTGAAATGCATAAACTAATGCTAGGAAATGAAGTTATTATGACATATTCAGGTTATATGTCTCAAGCTTTGTTAACATCTATAGCTTCAGTTTTGAGGCAACAAATTGAACAAGATCATTTATCAAGAAAAGTTATGAGGAATATTTTTTCTGTTTTTGTTGAACAATATGAGAATGTAGTTAGATATTCTGATGATCAAATAGAAGATCAAGGAAAAGATGATATAAGATATGGTATTATGGCTATTTCTAAAAAAGAGGGCTCATATATACTAAATTGCGGTAATGTTATTAAATCTAAAGAGAGAGTTAACAATCTAAGAGAAAGACTAGAAAACCTTAAAAAAATGTCTGAAGATGATTTAAAAGCATTTTATAAGCAAAAACTTAGATCAGAAACTGAAGAAGGTTCAAAAGGGGCAGGAGTAGGTTTAATAGAAATTGCAAGAAAATCATCTGAATTTGAATTTGATTTTATTGATTTAGGAGATGGTACTTCTTTTTTCCTTCTTAAATCTATATTAAAATAATAAGGAGATATGCAAGTGGATAATATTGATATAAAGCCTGGAGATAGATCGCCAAGCATATTATGTGATTGGGTAAAGGGTGCTATGGAAATAAAAGGAGAGTCATATCCAGAAAATGTGACAGAGTTTTATGGCCCCATACTATCAACAATGGAAAAATTTTTTAAATCTAACAATAAACAAAATTTTACTTGTACTTTTGAGTTGCTTTATTTTAATAGTAGTTCAGCAAAAGTTTTAATGAGAATGTTTGATATGTTTGAAGAGTTTTCTGGATCTAATAGTCATAACATAAAAGTATATTGGAAAGTTGATAAAGAAGATGATAATATGAGAGAGCTAGGTGAAGAGTTTGCAGAAGATATTGAAAACATAAAATTTGAAATTATAAATAAATAGTGTGAGGATTTTTGTCAGATAAAGAATTTTCATTGTATGAAGAAGAAGAAAAAATTATTTTAAATGCCAATAATTTTATTAGTGATAATGATAAAAATAACTTAGATCTGTATAAGAAAGAGTTTTTATTATTATTAGAAAACTATAAAAAATTATTTAAGCAATCAAAAAGACTAATTCGTATGAGTGATAAAATGGAGGCTGAACTTGCTATTACTAAGGCTGAACTCGAAAAATATTCTGATAAATTAAAAATACAAGCAACTACTGACGCTCTTACAGGGTTGCCTAATAGAAGAAAAATTATGATGCTTTTAGAAGATGCATTAAATAACTCTATTAGTAATCATGAAAGTAATTTTAATATAATGATGTTAGATATAGATTTTTTTAAAAAAGTAAATGATAGTTATGGTCACCCAATGGGAGACTTAGTTATTAAAGAAGTTTCTAATCATATGCAAAAAAAATTTGGAAAAAGTGGAGTAGTAGGGCGTTTTGGCGGTGAAGAGTTTTTATCAATCTTCTATAACCAAAATAAAACTGAAGCTAAAGAATTCGCTGATCAAATTAGAATTGAAATAGAAAATAAAAACTTTTCTCTAAACAATGTTGATGTAAATGTCACAGTTTCAATGGGTATTGCTTCAAGTCTAGAGTCAAATAATTTAAAAAAAATATTAGATATAGCAGATCAAAGACTCTATAAAGCTAAAGAAAGTGGCAGAAATCAAGTAGTTATTAATTAATCTATCTTAATAGATTTAACTATAAGTTGTTAAAACCTAATACCAATATATAATTTTTTAATGCGAATATTAATAATTATTTTATTTATTACTCCTAGTATTATAAATGCAATTGTATGGAATTTTAAATACTCTGGATTTAGTGAGACAAAAACAATTAATTTTAATTCTGATATAGAAGCTATTAATTTTAGTAACTACGGTACT
>CAYTJO010000075.1:0-6734 GCA_964438215.1 uncultured Rhodospirillaceae bacterium | reverse complement strand
AAAAAAGGTAAATGCAAGCATGAATATGATGGATAATTTAATTGAAGATGTAGATACTCCTGCATTTATGGATAAAGTAATTAAGGAATCTAAAAATACTGCAGTAATAGTAGACTTTTGGGCTCCATGGTGTGAGCCATGCAAGCAAATTACGCCAATTCTTGAACAACTAATAAATCAATATCAAGGGAAGGTTAAGCTTGTAAAAATAAATATTGATGAAAACCAACAATTGGCACAACAACTTAACATCCAATCTATACCGACTGTAATGGCTTTTTATGAAGGACAGCCTATAAATGGGATTGCCGGTTTAAAAAGCCCTGAGGAAATTAAGTCTTTTTTAGAAGAAGTGATTGCTTCATCTACAATGTCTTCTAAGTTAATTGATGACGTTAATAAAAAGTTGGAATTAGCTGAATCACTTTTAGAAAAGAAAGATGTTAACAAGGCTATGGAGCTATTTTCAGAATTAATATCATCAGATTTACCTAAAAAGGAAATGGGAAAAGCCATGAGTGGTTTGGGAAAATGTTTGTTAGAGACTAATAGGTTTGAAGAGTTGGACGATCTTTTAAACCAATTAGAGGATGATATTAAAGAAACTAATGAGATAAAAGATTTAATAGAATCAAAAACTTTTTTTTCTAAAATTATGGTTTTATCTAAAGAAACTAAGGTTAATTTAGATGATAAAGATATTCTTGAAAACAAACTACAATCAGCTAGACAGTTCCTATTGGATAAAAACTATCAAGATGCCATAGAAATGTATTTGTTTATTATTGAAAAAAATCCTGATTGGAGAGAGGGATTAGCTAAAAAAGAGTTACTAAGTCTTTTTTCCTTTCTAGGTAATAATAATAATATTACTATTAGCGGAAGAAGCAGATTACTAAACATGCTTTATAAATAAATGATAACAAACTTTACCGAATCTAATTTACCTGATGATATTCCAATTTTTCCACTCCCAGGAGCAGTGGTTTTTCCATACGGTACGTTACCTTTAAATATTTTTGAGCCAAGATACATTGCTATGATAGAATCAGTTCTCGGCAGTCATAGAATGATCGGTATGATACAACCAATTCCAGGACAAGATAAAGACTCAATAAACTTGTATCCTATAGGATGTGCAGGAAAAATAATATCTTTTACAGAAACTAATGATAGCAGGTTCTTGATAGAGCTAGCAGGTATATCGAGGTTTAAATTAAAGAAAGAGTTAGAGATCACTCAAGGGTTTAGAAGAATTGTACCAGATAGGGAACCATTCTACAAAGATTTGCAAAATGATTATGATCTTTTAAATTTGAACGAGCTTTTAACGGAACTTAAAAAATACTTTAAAAAAAATAATATAAATGTTGATTTAGAGGAAATCACTAAAATTTCAAAAGAACAGATATTATCTTCTATCCCACAAATTTGTTCATTCAAAGTGGTAGAAAAACAGGCTATACTTGAGGCTAGCTCTATTGAAGATAGAGTTTCGGTTTTGATTTCTCTATTAAAAATGTATACATTAGAGGGAAATGAGAATGAAAATGAAACTATTAACTAAAATATATTATGAAAAATAAAGACTACTTTGACGAAAGCTTGCTAGAAATTATTGTTTGCCCTATTACTAAAGAGAAACTTATATTTGATAAAAAAAAAAATGAGTTAATAAGCAAAAAAGCTAAACTAGCTTTTCCAATAAAAGATGGAATTCCAATTTTGCTGATAGAAGAGGCAAGAAAAATTAAAAGTCTTTAAGAGAAAATAAAACCCCTTTAGTAGCATAATTTTTAAAAACTTTATTAATTATTTTACTTTTATTAAAAAGAAAAAGACCTTTTCTTCTTAGCTCTCTTAATATGAAATTAGAATTTGAAAAAAGGAGATTTAGTTTGTCTGTTACAAATATTAGAACGGATGCATCTAAAAAATGTCTTTTTGAATAATTTAGTAAATACTTTTTCTTTCCTAAATCTTTTGCAATTTTGCTTTCTAATTTAGCAAAAGTATAGAGTTTCTCAATTCCTCTAATTGTCAGATTAAACCCTTGTCCTGCTAAGGGATGGATAGAATGGGCTGCATCTCCTACTAGCAAAAGACGATGGTCAGTATATTTTTTTGAATGTTTTAGCGACAAATCCCAAGTTTTTACTTTAGAAGCTATCTCAATTTTACCGTAAAACTTTTTAAAGTAGTCTTGAATTAAAGGTTCAATATTCCTTTCTCCTTTATTAAGATATGCAAAGTAACTAGGGTAATTGCATGACCACACTACAGAGGAATAATTATTATTTTGCTTTCCAATAATAGGTAATATAGCTAAAGGACCTTCTTCCAGAAACTTTTCAATAGCTAAGTTATTATGTTTTTTTTCATGTTTAACATTAAATGTGAAAGCCTTCTGTTTATAGTCTTTGTATTTAAATTTTATATTTGCTAATTTTCTTAAATAGGAATTTCTACCATCCGCGCCTATTATTAATTTAGTTTCAATATTATCGTTTTTTTCCAAGGTTATAAGAACTCTGTCATTAGTTCTATAGTATTTTAATAATTTACAGTCATATTTAATAATATTTTTATTTTTCTTTGTCAGGTTGATTAATATTTTTAATAAATTTTGATTTTCTATCATAAATCCCATAGGGTTAGCTTTTTTTAAATCAGAGTTAAATGATGATTGAGTTTCAGATGAAATCTCCTCTATCAGAATTTTTTTAATAGGACATGCGTACTTATTGAGTGCTTTCCAGATACCAATTCTTTTATAAAAATCAACTGAACCACTTGATATTGCAGTGGTTCTGTTATCAGGGTACTTATCTTTTTTAAAAAAAAGGGGTTTAGGATCAACTAATGCTATTTTATATCCTAAAGAGGATAAGGCTAATCCTATAGTTAAACCTGTAAGGCCACTTCCTATTATGGTTATGTCATAAATTTTTTTCATATTTATTATATAGAAGTGTAATATAAATTAACTATGAATAATAATTTAAAAAAACTTTCTGCTTTTTATTTAGGATCTCTTTTAGAAAGAAGTAAAATAGATCCTATAATTATACTAGAGTACTTTCTTTCTAATTTTAGAAATGCTGAAAAAAATGAAAGGCTATCATTTACAAAAATTTTTAAAAAAGAAGCTTTTAAAGAAGCCGAATTATCATGGAAAAGACAAAAAAAAAATGAAAGGCTAAGTTTCTTTGATGGAATTCCTTTAGTTTGGAAGGATCTAATTGATTTGGAAGGTTTTCCTGCTTTTGCGGGATCTAAGCTTATTAAAAAGCTTCGCAATAAGGAGCACGCAAAGAATGCGAAAATTGTTAAAATTGCAAAAAAACATGGATTAGTTTCGCTAGCAAAAACAAGCACAGTAGAGTTTGCTTTTGGAGGGATAGGTATAAACAAATCTTATAAATTACCTCATAATATAATGTTTAAAGATCAAGGCCTTGCTCCTGGAGGATCTAGTACTGGGTCTGCTACAGCAGTATTTTCAGGGTTAGCTCCAATGGCAGTAGGAACAGATACGGCTGGCTCTATAAGAATACCTTCAGCATGGCATAGCTTGGTAGGGTTTAAGCCATCATCGAAAAAAATCTCAACTAATGGAGTATTACCATTATCTACTACTTTTGATTCTGTTGGAACTATATGTAAATCAGTAAAGGATACAAAAATACTTTATAATATTCTATCTAATAGTAAAAATAAGTTTTTACTGGGAACTGGCCAAAATATAAAAATTGGTCATGTAGAGAATCTGAACTTCTCTTTTCTGGATGATTTAAGCAAACAAAAAATAGAGGAACTATATTTAAATATATCTAAATTGGGAATATTAATAACAAAAATTAAATTACCAGAGTTTGAGGAAATTAATGATTTAATTTCTTCTCATGGATCTTTGGTAAACTATGAAGCATGGAAATTTTGGAAAGAAAAAATTAAAAATAATTTAGATCTTTTGGACTCTAATGTGGCTGATCGTTTTTTAATTGGAAAAAGAATGAAGCAAGGGTCAGTAAACATTTTAAAGAAAAAAACTTTAGAACTTAAAAAAAAAGTTTTTTATAAGTTGGAAGAGTTTGATTTTTTTATTATGCCCACTGTTGCTTTAGAGCCTCCTTCTTTAAGCACCCTTAAAAATAAAAAGAATTATCATTATTATAATAATTTAGTACTAGATAACACCAGAGCAGCAAATATTTTTGATTTATGCGCAATTTCAATACCACTTTTTTTTCAGAAAAGAAAGTGGCTTTCCATTTCAATTATATCAAAAAAAAATAATGAAGAAAAACTTTTAGATGTTGCTGAAAAAATAGAAAGTATATTAAGATAATTCTTATGAACTACTTAAATCATAATATAGAAAAAATATCAGAATATCCCTTTAGTAGACTTAGAGAGTTATTATCTAAAGAAAAAAATAATAAAAAAAATAATATTTTAGATCTATCTATAGGCCAGCCATACCATAAATTTCCACCATTTGTAAAAACAATATTATATAAAGAAAATGCTAAATGGGGTTTATATCCTCATATAAAGGGTATACCTATTTTAAGAGAGTCATATTTGAAATGGCTTAAAAAGCGCTTTAATCTTAAAAGATCATTCTTTGGCGATCAGAATATTATGCCGCTATCAGGAACTAGAGAGGGTCTTTTTTCTATATCTTTAGTTTTATTAGTTAAACAAATTATAGTCCCTAATCCTTTTTATCAGGTCTATTTAGGAGCATCATTATTTCAAAATTTACCTATAGTATTAATGAATGCGGACATTAAAGAAAATTACTTATTTGATTTAGATACACTCCAATATCGCATCAAAAACAAGCCTTCTTTGATTTATTTTTGCAATCCCTCTAATCCTCAAGGAAAGTGTGCTTCTGAAAACTATCTGAAAAAACTAATTAATGTAGTTAGAAAGCATAACTCTGTTTTGGTTTTAGATGAATGTTACACTGACATATATACCGAAAAAAAACCTATAGGAGGGATTCAGGTTTGTGAAAAGACTAGAGATGGATTAAAAAATATATTAATTTTTCATTCTCTTTCAAAAAGATCAAGTGTTGCAGGTTTGAGGTCTGGGTTTGTGGTTGGAGACAAGAATATAATTAAGCTATTTTCAAAACTAAGAAGCTATAGCTCCCCTACAATTCCCATACCAATTCAAATTCTTTCCTCGAAGTTATGGAGCGACGAGAAACATGTAAAAGATAGCAGAAGCATGTATAAAGTTAAATTTGAATATGCAGACAAAGTATTATCAAAGTATTCTTGTTACCAAAAGCCTGATGCAGGGTTTTACTTATGGTTAAATGTGGGGAATGGGGAGAAGTTTGCCCAAGCATTGTATAGGAACTACTCTTTAAAAGTAATGCCTGGTTTTTTTTTATCAAAGGGAAAATATAAAAACCCTGGTAAAAATTTTGTAAGAGTTTCTTTAGTGCACAATATTACTAAATGTAAGGGCGCTATAGATCAAATTGCGAAACAAATAAAATGTATATAAAATTAAAAAACATTAATTTAAAAGTTTCACTATTGAAAAGTTTGATTTGTTTGTTTTTTTTACTATTAGGTATAACGTCAAGCATATCTTTATACTCATACAATCAATTTGATCCTTCAATATTTACTGTTAATGATGAGACTCCAATAAACATTTTAGGTTTTTATGGAGCAAATCTTAGTGCAATATTATTTGCAATTTTTGGAGATGCTTCTTGGTTGCTTTGCCTGTTTATGATTTTCTTAGTAAGAACTACTATTTTAAAAGAATACAGTTTGTTGAAAATTATTTTGCGTTTTTTTGGGGTAATATTTTTTGTTTTTATGATCTCAATATCTTTAACAAATATAGGATTTAATTCAGGAATAATGGGAAAAACCATTATTGCTAAACTTATGTCTTATACCAGTGAATTAAAACAATATGAAAAAATTTTTTTAAATATAAATCTTTTTATTTTTTCTTTCTTTCTATTAGTTTTGGTTTCAAAAAATAAAACAGGAGTTTTTATTGTAACTTATAAACTTATAAAGTATCAAATGATAGCAATTAAAACATTATATTTATTTATGTTTAATAGAAGAATCATAACAACAAAACGCAATACAAGAATTAAAAGAAATAGATTCCAAGAAAACAAAATTATCAAAAATGAGGAAAAAAATTTTATTCTTCCAAATCTAGATTTTTTAGATGACCCTCCACCATATAAAAGTCATAGGAATGAAAATATGAATTTGCAGGCTAAAGATTTAAGAAAAGTATTAGATGATTATGGAATAAAAGGAGATATTCTCAAAGCTAAAGAAGGTCCTGTAGTAACCAGATATGAACTTGAACCAGCTCCAGGAACTAGATCTGCTAGAATTATAAGTCTTTCTGATGATATTGCAAGATCAATGTCAGCGAAATCTGCAAGAGTTTCTGTGATATACGGGAAAAATGCTATAGGCATAGAACTACCAAATAAAAATATAGATACAGTTTTATTAAAAGAAATTTTATCAGATGAAGTTTTTGGTAAATCTTTAGGACTTTCTCTTGCATTGGGAAAGGATATTTCTGGAAAACCTCTTATTGCTGATTTAAGCAAGATGCCACATTTGCTGGTCGCAGGAACAACAGGTTCAGGGAAATCAGTTTCTATAAATGCAATGATTATTTCTATGCTATATAAGTTTTCTCATTTTCAATGTAAATTT
>CAYTJO010000074.1:0-6780 GCA_964438215.1 uncultured Rhodospirillaceae bacterium | reverse complement strand
ACCCTGTTCATTTTCGAGCGTGGCAGCCCGGAGGCGGCCCTTGGGGCCATGAAGAAGGAGGGCGAAACCCTAAGAAGCAAGGTTAAGAAGCACACCAAAACGGTCAAGAAGATCGGATCGGAGGTGGCTGCGGCAGACGAAGAAGAGGAGTAGAGAGAATGGACGCAAATCAGTGGAGTTGGGGTAAATCCCTTCTCAGGGTGGTGGCTGGTGTGGCCAGAAATGACCCCATGGTCACCCAGTATGAATCGGTCCTCCGGGCAGAATTGACAGAGGCACTGTGCGGCATGGGACTAACAGTCGTCCGTTCCCGAGCGGAGTACATCAGAAGCATTCAATACTACTGCATTAGCCATCGTCAAGGCGCTCTTGAATTTGTCCGAAATATATCAGTGATTGGTTTTGATATAAGTAAAGAGCGTATTGATTTAATGAAACAGGGCATTGATCCTAGTAAAGAACTGGTTAATAAAAGAAGGGCAAAAAGTTAAAATAGAGCATAAAAGAGGTAATTTGCTTATACTAGTAGATGGAGTTGCTCTTAAATCTGGTATGCAGGGCGATTATTTGGAAGTAAAAAATCAGAATAGTGGAAAAATAGTAAAAGGTTGGATAAAAAATAATAAAAAAATTACAATATTTCGCTAAATTTTTGAGTATTGGTGTCGTTAATTTAATTATGGAGACTATAAAATGATAGATAAAGTAAACAATATAACTTCAGGAAATACACAGAATAAAAGAAGTGTAGAAGAAAATAGGGTTAATAAATCCTCTGGAGATAATAGAGTTGCTGTAAATAAAGATAACTCTTCTAATTTAGACAATGTAAAAGTTAGTAAAGAATTAGGAGCATCTAATTTATCAAAAACCCCAACTTTAGATCTTGATAAAGTTAGTGCTATTAAAAGTGCATTGTCGAGAGGAGACTATCCTATTGATTTAGAAAAAGTGGCTGATGCGCTTCTTGAGGCTTATAAAGAAATAAAGTAAAACTGTTAAAATGCTTGATAGAGTTTATTCATCACTTAAAAAATTAGAAAATTCTTTTATGTTATCTTACAGGGAGGTGACTAAAGAAACAGAATGTTTAAGAGATGCATTAGATAATTTTAATGATAATAATGCTGAAGGACAGCCTTCAAAATCTGCAGTTCTTAACATAGCTAAGACTATTGATAAACTGTCAATTAAGAATGAATATAAGCTAAATCTTATAAGAGATTTCCCAGAATACTTTTCTAATACCAAGTATAGAAAAAAATAGTTATACATTATAAATAATTTTTTTATACTTAATTTGTATATGGAATTTATAATAGATAATAAACTATACCTTTTCTTAGCTCTGATAGTTTTTATTTTATTATTTAAAATATGGAAAGACTTAGAATACAAAGATATTTTAAATAAAAAGATAGATGATTTATCAGCTAATACTTTAAACAATTCAAAAGAAATAGAATCCTTGCTTATTGAAATAGGTGAAACTACTAAAAGAACTGAGTTTGTTCTCGAGTATTTAAAGAGATTAGATCAAAATGCAAGCAGGCTTGCTGATAATATTCAAGGAGAACAATCTATGACCAAAGCAATAGAAATGGCTAGAGAAGGGAAAGATCATCTTGATATTGTTAAGGAAACAGGGCTAAGTAATGAAGAGGTTGAAGCTATAATTCACTCTCACAAAGAATAATTTTTTGAAAAAAAATAAAAATAACTTTATTTCTATAGGAACAATGAGCGGAACATCTTTTGACGGCGTAGATGCAGCTATGATAGAAACAAATGGAGAAAGTTATATTAGCTTTATAGACTCTACTTTTATACCTTATACTAAAAAAGAAAGAAAACTTTATGGATCTTCAATAACTGATAATTATAGTCATATAACAAGCTCTATTAATGAAAAACATATTATGGCTATTAAAGTATTATTACAAAAAACACAGATTAAACCTCAAAGTCTTGACTTGATAGGTCTCCATGGACAAACTTTTAGTCATAAACCGGAAGAAAAATGGTCTTGGCAATATATTAATGCTGCTAAGTTTGTGAAAGTTTTTAAAACAAATATAGTATCTGACTTTAGACTGAATGATATAAATAAAGGAGGAGAAGGTGCTCCTTTAGTTCCAATTTATCATGCTAATATTGCAAAAAAGTTTTCTAAAGATTTTCCTATAGCTATCCTAAATATTGGAGGTGTATGTAATGTAACAATTATTAAAAGTGATAAATCATTTTTGGGATATGACATAGGACCAGGAAATGGCCCAATTGATAAAATAGTATCAAGTAAATTTAATCTAAATTTTGATAAAGGAGGAGAAATATCGGGAAAGGGAGAAATTAATAACACTATTGGAAAAAGTATAATTTCAGAGATTGACAAACTACCTTCTAAAAGATCTTACGATAGAAAAGTTTTAGATGATATATGTATTAGAAAAACTATAAATATGAATGCAATTGATGCTCTTGCTACAATTACAAAAACTATATCTGACTTAATTGTTGCAAAAGTAGGTTGTCATAAACCAGCTAAAGTAATTTTAGTTGGAGGTGGAAGAAAAAACTTGACTTTAAAAAGTTATTTAAATGATCAGTTTAAAAACAAAGTATTTTCCGCGGAAGATGTAGGATGGGATGGAGATAGTATAGAGGCACAAGCTTTTGCTTACTTGGCTGTTAGAAGTGTATTAGGATTAGATATTACGTTTCCATGGACTACGGGAGTTATGAATTCTGTTAGCGGAGGAGTTCTTCACTCATATTGTTAGTCTAAATTCTTTTGGATATATTTTTTAATTTCATCGCCAACTAGATTTAGTCTGTCAGTAAAAAAATGATCAGCATTTTTAATTTTTTTGTATTTAACAGTAATTGCTTTCTGACTATCAAGTTTATTAGCAAATAAAGCAACATCTGTTTCATTAACTATATCATCATTATCACCTTGAACAATTAATCCGGAAACTGGACATGGAGCCAAAAAGCTAAAATCATATTTGTCTGCTGGAGGAGATATTGCAATAAATGATTTTATTTCTGGTCTTCTCATAAGTAAGTTAAGACTTATAAACGCACCAAAAGAAAATCCCACAACCCAGACCCTTGTACTAGCTGTATTATTAAAAAGAAGCCAGTCTAGAGCACAGGCTGCATCTGTCATTTCTCCTATACCTTCATCGCCTGAATAATTTCCTTCACTATTTCCTACACCTCTATAATTAAATCTCAACACAGAAAATCCCAAATTAGAAATAGTTTTAAAACAATTATAAATTACTTTATTATTCATATTGCCGCCAAATTTGGGATGTGGATGCAGTAAAATAGCTAAAGGAGGAGAATTCCCTTCTCCTTGATTATATCTGGCTTCTAATCTTCCTTCTGGACCTGGTATAGTAACTTCATGCATTGTACAATATAGTTTTTTATTTTAAAATTGAGCTATTTATACTATATTTTTGTATTTTACTAAATATATTTATTTCATATTATAGCTACTATGATAAATTTTATAAAAAGCATCAAAAACAGAGATCCAGCAGCAAATAATTTATTAGAAATAATTTTTCTGTATCCAGGTTTTCACGCTATTATTATTTATAGATTAGCAAATCTTTTGTGGTATCTAAAATTAAAGTTTATTGCGAAGTTTTTATCTTATATAGGAAGAATGTTTACTGGAATAGAAATTCATCCTGCAGCAAAGATAGGAAAAAATATGTTTATAGACCATGGTCATGGAGTTGTTATAGGGGAAACTTCTGAAATAGGAGATAATGTATTAATATATCATGGTGTTACATTAGGAGGAAACTCTTTAAATAAAGGAAAAAGACATCCTACTATTGGTAATAATGTTATCATTGGTGCTGGAGCAAAAATATTAGGCCCTTTGACAATAGGTGATTCTGCTAGAGTTGGAGCTAATGCAGTTGTAACAAAAACTATACTAGCTAATAGCACTGTAATGGGAATTCCAGCAAAAATGGTTATAAAGAATAAAGGGAATAAAGAAAAAACATTTACTGCATATGGTACTCCTACTGACATAGATATAAAAAAGTCTATAAATATGAAAAAGATAAAAAAAAAATTAAATAAAAGAAAAGTTTGAAAAAAATATAAGTTATATTAAATAAAAATAGTAAAAACAATTTTATATTATGAGATGCTACCTAGATTATAATGCTTCAGCACCACTTTTAAAAGAAGTAAGAGAATATATAATAGCTACTTTAGATGTTATAGGAAATCCTTCTTCTATTCATCATTCTGGAAGAGAAGCAAAAAAAATTATAGAAAAATCCAGAGAACAAATAGCTAGTATGGTGAATGCCGAAAAAAATAATATAATTTTTACTTCCGGAGCAACAGAAGCAAATAACGTTATTGTTAATAGTTTTGAAAATATTATTGCGTCCAAAATTGAGCATGAATCAATTATAAATAACACAAATGTTACCAAGGTAGAGGTTACTGCAGAGGGATATGTTGATTTAAATAATTTATATGAGATTACAAAAAATATAAAAAATAAAAATAATTCTATAATTTCAATAATGTTAGCTAATAATGAAACAGGAATTATACAACCAGTTGAAGAGATTACTAGAATTGCAAAAAAAAATAATATTTTATTTCATACTGATGCTGTACAAGCTGTCGGAAGAGTTCCAGTAAACTTTACTGACATAGGATGTGATTTTTTAACATTATCTTCACATAAAATAGGAGGTCCTAAAGGTGCTGGAGCTTTAGTAGTAAAAAACAAAAGAATATTAAAATCCTTTTTAATTGGAGGTAGTCAAGAATATAATTTAAGGGCAGGAACTGAGTCTGTTACAGCCATTGCAGGTTTTGGTATGGCTGCTAACTCCATTGACCTTAACAAGATGAAAAATATTAAAAAAGTGAGAGACTTTTTTGAAAATGAACTTATAAATGAAAATAATGATATATTATTAATTGGAAATCAAAGTAGAAGATTGCCAAATACATTCATGTTTTGTATTCCTGGAATTAGTTCCAATGATATTTTAATTGCATTAGATATAGAGGGTTTTGAATTAAGTGCAGGATCTGCCTGTTCATCAGGAAAAATAGAACCTAGTAGAACGTTGAAAGCAATGGGTTTATCAGATACAATATTGAATTCCTCTGTAAGAGTTAGTTTAGGACCATATAATAATTATGAGCAAGCAAGAGTATTTTCTAAAGCTGTAAAAAGAATAAAACAAAGGTTTTTAAATAATAAATAATGATTTATCTAGACAACCACTCTACTACTCCTGTTGATAAGAGAGTTTTAAACAAAATGCTTCCATATTTTTCTATCAAGTATAATAATCCTCATTCTCAACTAACAAAACACAACTCTTCTATAATTAAAGATATTGAAAAAGCAAGACTTGAGATTGCTAAGCTTATAGGTGCAGAAAAAGACGAGATAGTTTTTACTTCTGGAGCAACAGAGTCAAATAATTTAGCTATTAAAGGCATGTTACCAAAAGTAAAAAGAGGAAGAAATCATTTTATTACTCTTAATACAGAACATAAATGTGTTTTAGAAGCATTAAGAAAGATAGAAATTGAAGGTGCTAAAGTATCAGTTTTAAAAGTTAAGAAAAATGGTTTGATTGGTATAGAGCAATTTAAGAAAAGTATTAAAAAAGAAACTTTAATGGCTTCAATTATGATGGCAAATAATGAAACAGGAGTAATTCAACCTATAGAAAAATTAGCTAAAATATGCAAGCAAAAAGGAATCCTTTTTCATACTGATGCAGCTCAGGCAGTGGGAAAAATTGAAATTAACGTAAGAAAAATGAATATTGATCTAATGAGCATATCTTCTCATAAATTTTATGGACCAAAAGGGATAGGGGCAATGTATATAAGAAAAAAACCGAGAATTAGATTAAATCCTTTAATTGATGGTGGTGGGCAAGAGATGAGTGTTAGGTCTGGAACTCTACCTGTTCCATTATGTATAGGTTTTGGTGAAGCTGCTAGAATTGCTAATAAAAGTTTAAAAAAGGAATCATATAAAACAAGGGACTTAAGAAATTATTTCTTAAAAAAAATTAAACTGTCTTTTCCTGACGTTATTGTAAACGGAAGCTTTGATGCAAGACTTCCTGCAAACCTTAATATTTCAATTAATGGAGTAGATGCTGAGCTTCTAATTTCTAAATTAACAAATACTGTTATTTCATCTGGTTCTGCTTGTTCAAGCAAAGATTTAGAACCATCATCTGTTTTGTTAGGAATGGGACTAAAAGATAATATTATTAGATCAGCACTAAGAATAGGATTAGGTAGGTTTACAACTAAGAGAGATACAATTATTGCAGTAGAAGAAATTATAAAAGTTGCAAAAGAGATAAGGGGAAAATGCTAACAGTAATATTTAAATATAATAATAGTTTGAAAAAATTTTTAATTGATGAAGGTTTTACAATTCTTGATATTGCAAGGCAAAAAAATATTGATATAGAAGGTTCTTGTGAAGGATCATTAGCCTGCTCTACCTGTCATGTTTTAGTGGAAGAAAAATGGTTTGACAAAATTATTCCTGCTAATGATGATGAGAAAGAAATCCTGGCCCTATTGCCTGATTTAAAAAAAAACTCTAGACTAGGTTGTCAAGTGAAACTAACTAAAAATTTAGATGGAATTCAAATAATTATACTAAAAAATGAGTAAAACTTTTATAGAAACTCCTGAATCCTATTTTAAAAATATTGAAAATTTTAACTATAATGT